>JAEDHT010000016.1 GCA_016296885.1 Clostridiaceae bacterium
GCCGAACGGCACGCAGGGTGGTGTGAGAGGGCGATTAATTTCGCCCTACTCGATTGTCTTTTATTATGTTAGCTCGTCAGGATTCATACGACTGTAATGAAATATATATTGCTGGGCAATGCCTGCATATTCTCCAAAATCCTGAGGTGAGTTATCCGGAAAATATGTCTGCATGGCACGCTTCATCCACACATCAAGCGGAAAACACTCCAACCTATGCATACCATAAAGCAGTATACATTCTGCCACCTTAGGGCCAACTCCTTTGATCTGCATAAGCATTTCTCGTGCCTGATCTATCGGCATACGGCTTACTGATTGCAATTTTATTTCACCTGAGTGTACCTTACGAGATGCATCCAAAATATATTTTGCTCTGAATCCGCTTTTTATAACAGCGAGATCATCCTCTGATAAGCACGCCAATCTCTCAGCAGTAGGAAAAAGATACCCCACGCCATCACGATAATCTCCAAAATTAGTGCAAAGGCTCTCTACAATGCCCTTAATACGCTTTATATTATTGTTTTGGCTAATAATAAATGATATCATAGCCTCCCATGCATCTTGTCGCAATATACGTATACCCGGTGCAAAATCACAAGCCTTTTCCATGACCGGATGGATAATTCTAAGCTGTTTTTTTATTTCGCAGTAGTCCAGCTCCAAGTCGAAATAGCTTTTCCAAATATCTTCAAAATCCTTTTCATTGCAATATACGAAAACTTTATTTTCTCTACAAGTCAACTTGAGGCATTTATCTCCCACTATGCCTGTATAAGCTCCTGTGCCATCGTTGTTCCATCTAAAGCTCTGGCCACACTCAAAGGTCTGCTCTATGTCAAAATCATCAGCAGGCAAAATCATTGCGCCCGCATTTTTGTCATAGGTAAAGATCATATGGCGGTCACTTCCTTATATTTCTTCTAAATCATTTTCTGTCTTTTCTGCCTTAATCAATTCGATTCTTTGCTCTTTGACAGACTGTATCGTCACCTTTATACCTTCAAAATTAAAGCTGCTTCCCTCGGCTGGTATAGAACCGATATTTTCATACACCCAGCCACCCACAGAGTTGCTCTCTGTCTCTTCAAACAACTTTAGGTTAAGCTCAAACAGCTCGGCAAAATCCTCTATATTCATATCTCCGCTTATGAGATACGTTTTGTCATCAAGCTTTGTTATTTTCTTTTCTTCCTCTTCATCCTCATCCCAGATGTCGCCTACAATCTCCTCAAGCAGGTCTTCCATAGTCACAATACCGAGAGTGCCTCCGTATTCATCCACTACCACTGCTATATGGAGCTTTTTATGCTTAAACTCAGACAAAATTGTGCTAAGCTTCTTTGTTTTATACACAAAATATGCCGGCTGTATCATAGAACATATGTCAGCATCTTTGCCATTTACAATAGCATCAAGATAATCACGTGCGTGCAGGATGCCAATTACATTGTCAATAGTATCTTCAAAAACCGGAAATCTCGAAAATCTTTCTACCATGATTTTTTCCCGATTTACATCTGATGGATCATTAATATCAAGCGCACATACATCTACTCTCGGAGTGAGAATATCCTCCACAGTTTTATCATCAAAATCAAGTGCAGATTGCACAAGCTCGCTCTCCTGCTCTTCTATAACGCCCTCTTCTTCTATACTTTCAATGATATATTTCAGTTCATTTTCTGTCACAGAAGGTGAGCTGTCTTTTTTTATTCTCTTTTGCAACAAAGAATTAAATCCTGAAAATACTGATGCAAGCGGTTTTAGCACTATCATAAGGATATTCAGTAAATTAGCTGTTGCAAGGCATAGATGTTCGCTCTTTTCCTTAGCAAAGCTTTTTGGAAGAATCTCGCCAAAAGTCAGCACAAGCAAGGTGATAACACCTGTGCTTATAGCCGCTCCATAGTTTCCAAAAAGATTAATGCACAGTAATGTTCCAAGTGAAGAACATCCAATATTCACTATGTTGTTGCCTATAAGTATCGTGGTGAGAGCAGATTGATAATTGTCAGTTATTTTGAGCGCGGTCACAGCTTTTTTGTTGCCGTCATCAGCATAGCTTCTAAGCCTTGATGGTAACACCGCAGAGAAAGCTGTTTCCATTGATGAAAAAAGTGCAGACAGTACCACCAATATAAAAATACTTACACCATAAATTATGTTTGTTAAAATAATAGGATCCGTGTCCAAAATTTTATCAACTCCGTTTTCTAAACATTTTAAACACATAATACATTTTTTTAAGCGCTGATATTTCTATAATAGAAAATAAGGGATTTTTTATTAAATAATTTTAATAGAAGCCATATTTCGAGCAATTTTTTTGTAAATTTGTCTTATATTAGCATCAATAAAAAAACTAAGGGATGTGCAAAAATGAGTGTAACCATATCAACACATGGAAAAGAGCTGACCGCTCTAATCAAGGGAGAAATAGATCATCACACTGCATCTTCTGTAAGAGAAATGATAGATTCTGAGGCACAGAAGAATTCGCCAAACACAATAAATCTTGATTTTTCGGGTGTGACATTTATGGATAGCTCCGGCATAGGACTTATCATGGGCAGATATCGTCTGTCACAAATGATAGGCGCAAGACTAAATGTTGTAAATGTTCCACCCCACCTGCAAAGAATGGTCAGTCTATCAGGGATAACCTCACTCGGAGTAATAAAGGAAGACAGGTGCTAAAAAATGAGCAAATTGATAAACGAAATGAAAATGAACTTCCCGTCAAAGAGCATTAACGAGAGCTTCGCAAGAACAGCAGTATCTGCATTTGCAATGCAGGCAGACCCTACTATAAACGACTTGGCAGATATCAAAACTGCCATATCTGAGGCAGTAACAAATTGTATAGTGCATGGCTACAACTGTGGCGAAGGCACTATTTACATACACGCACAGCTTTTTGAGAATGGCAAAATTGTTTTTAAAATAAAAGACAAAGGTGTCGGAATAGAGAACATAAAACAAGCTATGGAGCCAATGTTTACAACGGCAGGAGGTGAAAGAGCAGGATTAGGCTTCGCTGTGATGCAGAGCTTCACCGATAAGGTGAGTGTGAAATCCACACCAGGTAAGGGCACAACAGTGACGCTGGAAAAGTCTATACTTAGGTATGGTGTTCGTGATGAATAACGACACACTTGTTACGGACAACATGGGGCTTGTGTATGCTTGTGCAAACCGCTTTCGTGGAAAAGGGATAGAGTATGATGACCTATTTCAAGCAGGATGTCTTGGACTGGTGAAAGCGGCAAAAAATTTTGATTTAGAAAGAGGTGTTAAATTTTCCACCTATGCAGTGCCTGTTATTCTTGGTGAAATTAAAAAATTATTTAGAGATGGTGGCACAGTCAAGGTGGGCAGAAGTCTAAAAGAGCTATCGCTTAAAATATCTAAAATAACAAATGAATTTATGAAAAAGGAGGAAAGAAGCCCTACAATAAACGAAATTGCACAAATACTCTCTGTGGATGCAGAAAAGGTGGCAGAAGCCATAAGCTGTACTAAAGTTCCTTTATCCCTCACAGCCTTTGATGATGATAGTGATGGTGAATCAGGAGGTGAGATATGCATACCCATAGAGGGCCATGAGGAAAAACTCATTGATCTGATCGCACTCAGGGAAACTCTGAAAGAACTGGATGAAGACGATAGAAAAATAATACTCCTAAGATTTTTTAAAAATCAGACTCAATGTGTTACTGCGTCACAGCTAAATATGACGCAGGTGCAGGTGTCCCGCAGAGAGAAAAAGATAATAGCAATCCTCAGACAAAAAATGATAGGTTGATTATAATAAGGTCGGTATAAAGCGTCTATTGTCGCTCTATACCGACTTTTAATTATTTTTTGAGTTTCATATATTTTTCTTTTGTGGCATTGCCACCACGGATATGTCTTTGTGCTTTGTTTAGCTCAAGAACCTTTTTCACCTCTTTGTATAGCTTGGGGTCGATAGCCTCCAGTCTCTGTGAAACATCCTTGTGAACGGTACTTTTGCTAATTCCAAACTTGCTTGCCGCACCACGCACCGTATTATTGCTTTCAACTATGTATTCGCCTAGCATCACTGCACGACGATCAAAGGTACCTTTCAAAGAAAAAACCTCCCAATGCAATATTGTTAATAAATATGCTTGAGAGGGTAAAAATATACTATTTTTAATGGTTTATTGTTTTGTGATGGTACAATAAATATTTAAGTCCCAGCAGGGTATGTATGGGTGCTTTCTGATATAGATATTGTAGTCACTATTTATTGATTTTATTAAAAGTGGCAACTCAAATATATCCCTAAAATGGTGATATCCTGCTATATTAAGTTTAGGTGAGCATAATTTCAAAGTGTTAATTGCGCCCTTTAGCATAGAAAGCTCGTTGCCCTCTATATCTGCTTTGAGATAGGTGCAGTTGTTATCAATCAATATATCATCAACTGCCACACATTTTATTGTATAGCCTTTGCTAGTATTGGTCAATGCTGAGCCTCTTCCTTTTAACATTGACATAACTTTTTCTCCAGCTTTTTCATCTAATGCTACATTGATAAATCTTGTGTTTTTCATTCCTTCGCAGTGATTGCACAGCTTTTTAAAAGTCTTTGTATCCGGTTCAAAGGCTGTTATGCTTTGGTATTTGCCTGAGGTGTAATACAAAAATTCGTCTATGGTATCTCCACGATATGCTCCAAGATCATAATAATGCTCATCATCAGACAACTTAAGGATATTTTCAAAAACTTCTTGCTTATCGGTGGTTATATCAAATAAATATTCGAGTTTTCCTGTATACTCAAATTTTAATGCCCCGATATATACCTTTCGTGATTGCTCATCAGATAAAATGTCATAACAAGCTAAAATCTCATTCTCGTATTTATCAAAAAATGCTCTATTTGGTATTTCGTCACCATACACAGGCACGCATGGCACATACGTTTCGTATTTTTCGGCTATGTTTTTTACATTTTGCATCACGCTGTTTATACTGCTTGCAAAGGCAACAGCCACGATAAAATCCTGATATCTTTCTTCAAAAAAGCTGAGTTTTTGCACTGCAAAGCCTCTAAACGTCTGTCCACGTGCAAAGTCATCACTAACAAACACACCTGACAGCTCTATTCCCAGTCTTTCAAACTCATCTATTACTTTGTCAGCACCATTGCCTGTGCCGTAGAGTATGATTGGCTTGGTAGTATGCTGTAGAATATCCCACACAGACGATTCGTTTATAAAATCAAGTATTTTTAACATTAGATTTTTTATCCTTTTTATAATTTTTAAGAAGCACATTTTTCATATAATCAAAGGTAGCTTCCTCTCCCTCATCCTTTACCATAAGCAGAAGCTTTTCGAGCAATGCTCTTGTTTCAGGATGAAGCATATAATGTTCTTTAGATCTGACATAGTAGTTCCACGAATCAGCATCAGTATATTTTTCTTTGTTATAATTTTGGCTTGCAGCTATTCTGTCACACACCATCTCAACCACATAATTAACAGGCATTTTCATGCCGGTCATCATATGGTCGCCCTCCGGAGAATAATCTATCCAATATTCAAGGTGATGCTTATTTCTACCTTTATGATGAAGCCAAGCCAAACTGCATCCATTAAGCTTACGTTCTATGTTGTTAGGACTTTGATTACCTTGATAATATTTTATACCCGGCAAAAACTCTGTAGGGCTGTATTTTGATAAATCATGAAGTAATCCCTGTTTATACAAACCTACCCTAAAACAATGCTTCATAACAAGAATTTTATGTTTATTTATGGTATGAAGATGACCAAAAAAGTTCATTTTTGATTTCCCCTTTTTAAACTCTTATTTTATCATTTTTCTTAAATGAATATAGCCAAAGCTCTTTTACTTTTTTTCCCGTGCATTTTTCCATAGCAAGCTTATACATCCTCAGCTGAGCTGAATATCTTGCTGAAAGCTCTGACATATCGTTTATATTATCGGTTTTGTAGTCAATTATTACTATCTCATCATTCTCCTCAAATGCACAGTCTACAGCACCCTGTATCAGTGTTCCTTCGTCATTGGAATATTCATTGTCAAATATTTCGCTCAGCTTCATAATCATAGCAAAACGATATTCCCTGTAAATGTTATTTGATGCAAGCATACGTCTGCCTAGCTCACTGTCAAAAAAACAATCTACTTTTTCAAGGTTCACAGCCTTAGCTTGCGCCTCTGTAATAAATTCTTGTGAAACCAACCTTTCCAGTTCTGATACAGAATCACTTGAAGCACGATAAAAGTCTGCATACTGCATAAACGAGTGCAACGCTGTTCCTCTTTGTGCGGCTGTTAGTCCATCATCAGTGAGAAAAGCAGGTGAATCTGTCAATGCATATTCGTTGTCACTGATATTAATATTACCCTTTGTGAGTGCAGAAACCGAATATTTTACTGGTAAATATGTGATATCCTCATATTTATATTTAAATTCAAATCTCTCTCTAAGCTTTTCGAGTAATTCTTCGTCCGGCTGTGCAACCAAGATTTCTTCGTCGGGTTGTGCTATATCCGCTATTTCACTCTCATCCTGCATGGGTTCCACAAATCTGACATTCCACTTCACATCAGAAATATGATTATACATCTCGTCACTATCAATATAGCGCCCTACAAGCTCTCTGCCACACTGTAGCTTCATTGCACACAGCAACATCCAATCGCCAATACGCATAGCGTTTCTCACGAGATATGGTGGTATATCATCAAAACACAAAAGCTGGGAATATGCTTTGTTTACACTACTTTCAAAAGATGCATTAGTATGAATAAAATATAGTTTTTCCTTTGCTCTGGTCATGGCAACATAAAGCACTCTGAGCTCCTCAGAACGTTCACCCGATGCCACACATTTAGACACAGCTTCTCGCATCATTGTATCATAACGGCAATTTTTGATATTCATACTCTGTTTAAATCCTATGCCCATATCGGGATGTATCTGCATGATTGCACTGGAGTCAGAATTAAATTTCCTGTTTAATCCGGCTATTATGCATATAGGAAATTCAAGTCCTTTTGATGAATGTATACTCATCACTTTTACACAGTTTGAAGCATCGTTACTACCCGCTGTGGCACCAAAAAGGTCTTTGCCACTCTGCGATAGTTTATCCATAAATCTTATAAATCCATTTAACCCCTTAAAACCATTTTTTTCATATGACGAGGCGTATTCACGCAAAAGATTAATATTATTGATTCTTATGTCGCTATTACCCATAGCACCGATTATTGAGCGCACTGATTTTTTCTCATAGATAGCATTGATAAGCTCGTCTGTGTGCATTGATGCAGCATAGCATCTAAATTCTTTAAGCTCTGACAAAAAGTAATTAGGTAATTCCTCTTTTTCAGCCTCTTTGCAAAGCATGGTATAAATATTATCATTGGGATAGTTGCATCTATATCGTGCAATATCATCAGGAGTGAAGCCATAAAGAGGACTCATCATAATAGATATGAGCGGAATATCCTGCATGGGATTGTCTATCACTCTTAAAAGAGACATAACAAGCATAACCTCACGGCAATCAAAAAATCCGTTTTTAGTGGTAGATGTGGCAGGTATGCCAAGCTTTAAGAGTTCATCTACAAAAGTGGGAGCGTGCTGTGATGTGCTACGCAACAGCACTGCAAAATCACCAAACATAGGGCGCACCTTTGCACCCCGCTTATTGGTGATATAGTGGTTACTCATCTGTTCTAAAATTATGTCTGCTATCTGGCGGGCCTCCAGCACATCGTTTTTTTCTTCGCTCTCGCCCTTTTCTATAAGCACATATTCCACAGCCGGAGTGGCACTTGTATCCTGTTTATCTGTGAGCAAATATTCGTTCTCGTCGTAGTCGATTTCTCCTGCCTGCTTGCTCATAATCTGTGAGAAAACAAAGTTTACGCTATCCAAAATTCCTTTGTTACTTCTGAAATTTCTATTTAAAAGAATTTTAGCAGGATATGATGGAGAATCACAATTATATATGCCATAGTTTTCGCTTTTTTTCATAAAAATTTCGGGCATAGCTTGTCTAAAACGATATATACTTTGCTTCACATCACCCACGACAAAAAGCTTTTTTTCGTCATCTGATAATGCCCTGAATATCATATTCTGCACTTCGTTGGCATCCTGATATTCATCCACCATCACTTCGTCAAGCTCTGAGGAAAAGCCTTTTGCAATATCCGAAAACTCTATTTCTCCATCAGGAGATTTTTTTATTAAAAGCTCTATAGCGAGATGTTCCAAGTCGCTAAAATCAAGAATGTTCTTCTCACGTTTCATCTCTGTGAACTTATGATCAAACGCCAAAACAATTTTAAATAGTTGGTCTACTATAGGATAAGCCTTTGCCATATCATCTCTGCAATCCTGCTCACTTCGGTCAAATATTCCTGCTAAGTCTTCTATCGCATCATTATAAAAATCACGGTTTGTCTTAAAGCTTAAATATGCTGTTGTTTTGTTAAAATCAGCGTGCGAATATACCTTTTCCTTCTGGAATTTTTTCAGATGCTCGCAGGTGCTGTCCCAACCGTCATTTATCGACTGCTTCAGACTCTGTGCAAATTCAAGGTTATATTCGGCTATCTCCAATGGTGGTGTAGTTTTAAGCTTTGCTGTTGCCTTTGGATCACGATAATTTGGACGTTCACGTGTGAAGTTAGTTTCTTCATTCGAACGTAGACTTTGGGCTGTACTTTGGGCTATATTTATGCAAAAATCAGCCGCCTCTCTTGCATAGTCGAGCAAAAATCTGACTTGCTTCATATCAGAAAAAGCTTTATTTCCGCTATACACAGACATCTGCTCTGACAACCACTCATCAGGAAATGGATGTGAACGTAAAAACTCATATAGTGATAACACTATATTTTGCAGAGGTTTATCGTCACGTGATCCTGAAAAACACGCTGATAAATCATCAAAGGCAGGCGTTCTTTCTTCATAAAACTGTTCCAAAACTTCAGTTATGGCATCATTTTTTATTATTTCCAGCTCGCTCTCATCACCCATTCTAAATCCCGGTGTGATATCAAGCAGTGTAAAATTATCCCTTATCATATCAAGGCAAAAGCTATGCACTGTGCTTATGTAAGCATGGCTTAGCTTTAACTTTTGCTCTTTTAGCAGTGCGACATTCTGAGGGTTTTGCGAAATCAGCTCGTCAAGCTTATTTGATATTCTTTCTCTCATTTCTGATGCTGCTGCTCTGGTGTAGGTCACTATCAAGAGCTTATCTATCGACACAGGGGATTCTGCCCTTGTTATCTTCTCGATAACCCTTTGCACAAGCACGGCTGTTTTGCCTGAGCCTGCACCTGCCGATACCAATATACTGCCCCCATATGAATATATAGCATCTCTTTGTTGCGGTGTCCATTGTGTACTCATATCTGTTTTCTCCGTAACATATTAAATATCTTTCATCACTTGGTTATTTTTTTGCAGCGGTCGTCATCTTCATATCCACACACAGACCTAAAGGCACAATATGCGCAAGCATCATATTTACCTTTTACCGGAAGCACATCTATACCTCCATTTTGCAGGCTTTCTCCCATCTCTATGAGTGTGACATCTATCGATCTAAATATTTCTTCCAGCTCCTCTGCCGGCACAAGGCTACTTTTACCGCTGTATTTTGGAATGTTGTCGTCAGACATTCCCTTTAGCACAACCGGGATAAACCTACCCTCCAGTGCTTTTTCCATAGCTTGCAGTACATTATAGTCATCTATAAGAAGTCCGTTCATCTGCAAGCTTTCAGACACGATTCTCTGTGTCTCGTCATCATCTGCATCCGGCGAAACATTAATATTGCTGACAGCCGCCGGCATATATAGCACACCTGACGGCACAACAGTGCCGTATTTTTTCTCGCCATTTGTATTTATGGTTGATAGATATAATAGCATCTGCATATTAAGCCCATGCACAATATCAGCTTTTACAAATTTCTTACCGCCTGTTTTGTAATCGACTACTCTTACATAAGTCTTTCCGTCCTCTTTAAATGTATCTACCCTGTCTATTTTTCCTATCACATTGATAGTTTTTCCGTTTGACATTTCGAGTCTATATGGCTTAATATCATCATCATTTGATATCTGCATCTCAAAGGCATCCGGCTTGAATTCACTTTGTGCGAATTCCTCCATAAGCTGTATTACAAGCTGTGACACTCTATCCACCAGATTTTCACATAGATATTTAAATCTTGGAGATTTGTCATCATATCCGCCCATAAATTTTGATACATATTCATCGGTCAGTTTTTTCACTACATCCTTTATATCTGAAAACGACATATCCGCTTTAGCATAAGATTTGTCTATAAAAAACTTCTCTAAAATACCATGCACCAATGAGCCATACTCTATATAATTAAGTTCCGCTTTCTTTCTCTCTTTTGCTTTAATGCCATACAAGCAAAAATAAGAGAATGGGCAAAGGTGATATTTTTCTACCTGTGACGGTGACACATACATATCCTTTTTAAACAGCCTTTCAGCTATTGATTTGTCGGATATAGTTACTATATCTTTTCGTCTTGCTTTGTCCACCGCTGATAGTTTTTTGGCATACACATCATCTTGTTCAAAATATTTACGCAATGTGGAGGCAACTCTGCCATATGGCTGTGATTTAGCATATGCTTCAAATGATGGTTCTTTAGCCCATAGAAGCTCTGATTCATCACACTCATCGGTTGAGGTGATTTTTATGTTTTTGAAAATTTTCATTGTTTCTGTGATTATCACAGACGGGCGTTTTTCCTCGCCACTCAGATTTCCGTTGTTATAAAGAAGATAGAGTCTTTCTGATGGAGACACAGCCGCTGTATAGGAGAAGAATGTTTCCATTGCTGTTAGTTTTTGAGGGTTGTCATACAGCTCCACACCATAATCGCTTAAAACATCACATTCCAATCGTGAGAAAAGTCCATCATGCTTAGGTGGCATAGGAAACTCATCTTCATTTACTCCAAGCAAAAATACCACCTTAGGAGAATCTGGTCTGATTCTATCTGATGTGCCAAATGTGACTGTATCAAAGCCTTTTGGTATATTGCCTATATCTCCACTGTTAATAACAAGTTTGATAAGCTCTCCGTATCTTTTTAGTGTCATAGGCTCTTTGTCACAGGCAAATGCAATATAGTCTAAAGACTCCATCATAATGCTCCACAGACGCTCTAAAAGCATAGCATGATAATGGTCGTTCTTGCTTTCATAATCAGATATTACCTCTATAAGTCTTTCTTTTACACCTGCATTTTCTATATATTTGTAAAGTGCTCGAGAGATCTCAACTGCATTTTTTCCCTTTGAGGCATTTTTAAAAGACAAAATCGGTGCTGTCATTCTCTCACGTATGTTATTTATTTTATTTAGCAGTTCTCTGCTTTTGTTATTTTCTTCCCTGCCAAAACCCATTGGGTTTTCTGTAAACTCACGATATAGCCTGCTTCCTTTTATATTCCACATCAAAATATAATTCTCAAATAGCGACACATCTTCATAGTCAACACTAGTGAGCCCTGATTTATACACTCTCATAAAGGCATCAATATTTGTGCTGGAGCAAGCCGCATCTATCACAGATTGCAGTGCAAGCATAAGTGGCTGAGAATCTATCGATTGCGTATTATCCATAAAATATGGTATACCATACTTTTCTAAAGTGATGTCTAGCACACCTTGGTAGTTTTCACAGCTTCTCGATATCAAAACAATATCCTTATAGCGATATTCCCCCGAAAACACAAGCTCCTTTATCTTTGCCGCCACATAGTTACACTCATCATATATATTTTTGGTGTTAATTATCGATATTTTATCTGTTTGTATATCGGTTGTTGTTTTATCATTTGTAAAGATATTTTTTTCGAGAATTTCGAGCTCTGGAGTAACAAAACGTTTGCCTGATGTCAAATTTATCTTCTTACCAACAGTTGACCTAGCACGATTACACACCCTTATGAGTGCCTGATAGGTATCATGAGTGAGTGCAAATTTTTCACTATCTGAGTTTTCTTCTTCATAGCACAGGCTGATATAGCAGTCTTTGCTTTGTATGAGCATATTACAAATTATGTCATACTCCGCCTTGGTAAATCCGGAAAATCCATCAATAAATACAACTGCATCCTTAAAAAAATCATTCTGCGACAATTTCATACTCAACTTTTGAAGATCATCTGATGGGTCGCTGTAGCTTTCATTTAACAATAAGTTATACTTCTCAAAAATCAGGGCTACATCATTTATCTTAGCCTTTAGCATATCATCATTTATTTCTTCTGATGCATCAAAGAGCATTTGAGAAGACACCATGCATAGCTTAAGACGCTCGGCTGTCTTTAGCATAAGTGATACAAGCTCCGGATATATCGCCTTAGACTTATATGCACCCAGCTCGTCTGCACATAGAGAAATAGCACGTGACATAAGTATGTTCTTTTCGCCGTCAGAAACACGTCTGCCTGCTATTCCGCCTGTTTTTTGCATAACAAGGTCACTCATACGCTTAAAAGTGATCACGTTTATTTTTCTTGAAAACTGCTCGCCTAGGTCTTGCAGTAGTTTTTTCTCCGTTGTGTGAGAACTTTGCTCCGGCACTATCAAGAACAATGGTATATCTGCACCATGTGACATATCCTCCAGACTTTTTATCACATAGTCTGTCTTTCCACTGCCACTTGCTCCAAATATGAAATTAAGCACTGCAAATCACTCCCACACAAAAAATGAATATCTAATGCATAAATTTTATCATATTATTGTCAAAAAGACAATGTGAATAATAAAAGGATGCCTGTGAAGTACCTTTTTTAGGACATCAAAGACAAAAAGTAGGAAAGGTGGTTTTTCGCCACTTTTCCTACTTCTAAAAACATAATTATCTAATAGTTATCACAGCAGATATGAATAATCTTTATTGACAGCCTTGATAACCTCTGCCACGCCCTCCGGTATAGATGACATATCATCCAACTTGGCTGTCATCACATTGCCATACAAGCGAACCTTAACTGTGTTTGCATCTACCATATAGAAGCCATTGTTTTGGCTATCGTTCATGCCCTTCTCATCTGCAAATAGAGTGAGTTTATCGAGATATGGTGAGCCTGCATATGGACAGAAAGTGGAACAGTTACCACATTCATTACACATGATATCTATATGAAGTATCTGAGGCATTCTGCCACATCCGAGCTTGATTTCTACATTTGCACGGTTTGGACATACTGTCACGCAGTTTTCGCAATAGCTGTTACACTCTATGCAACGTGATGTGCATTTGTCATCACAATTCTCGCACAAAACAGTCTTTTTAAGGTCAAGTCTCTTCATATTTTCACAGCTTGTGTCTGCCTTATTTACAGCAAACTCATAGTCTGTGAGAGCACTAACTGCCTCTTTTGCATCTCTGATAGCTTCTACGATGGTGGCTGGGCCGTTCATGCAGTCGCCAATAATGCGAACATTCTCTTTGTTTGTCTCTGTTTTTTCCACCTTAACAATAGAGCTAGCCTCAAAGAGTCTTTCGTCTACATTTTCACCGATAGCTGTAACAAGGATATCACAAGGAAGCTCAACTGTTTCATCAGTAGCCACCGGTGAGCGTCTGCCACTCTCATCAGGCTCGCCAAGCTTCATCTTGCGACAAATCAAGTTTTTGCCGTCATAGCTCTCTGGATTTGTAAGCTCATAGAGCTTCACACCATCATCCAATGCCATGATAAGCTCCTCACTGTCGGCTGGCATATACTGTGCTGTACGTCTATACACAAGGTATGAATTTTTATTACCCTGCAATCTCACAGCGGCTCTTGCACAGTCCATAGCTGTGTTACCACCGCCTACTACTACAACGTTTTCGGCTGATGCAATCTCACCATTCTTGCATTTTTCGAGGAAATCAAGTGAATTAACAGCTTTTTCGCCATCAATTTTCATCTCGCCCTTCTTATATGCGCCTACAGCTACTATTATATATTTGTATCCGTCATTTTCGAGTGCAGAAATATCTGTGATTTCTGTGTTTGTTTTAAACTCAACACCCATAGCCTTTACAAGCTCGATATCCTTATCTATAGCATCGCCTGAGATGCGGAACTCTGGGATAACATAGCGAACTATACCGCCAAGTTTTTCTCTCTTTTCAAAAACAGTTACCTGCTTGCCGGCTCTTGCAAGGAAAAACGCTGCTGCAAGTCCTGCAGGACCACCACCGATTACAGCGGCTTTTTCGCCATTCTCGTTAACAGGCTTTAAGGTCTTGATAAATCCATCAAAACCCTTTTCTGCACTTTCGAGCTTTTTATCTCTGATATGCACACTGCTCTCATAGAACTGTCTTGTGCACTTGCTCATACAACGATGAGAACAGATCGTACCTGTCATAAATGGCAATGGATTTTGCTCTGCAATTACTGCAAGTGCCTCGGCATATTTACCCTCATCACAAAGCCTGATATACTCAGGGATATTTTGATGTATTGGGCATCCCTCAGAACATGGAGCGATAAAGCAATCAAGCAAAGGCAAATCACGATCAAGCTTTCTTGATTCTTCCGGCTTCACAAGCCCACGATACAGCTTTCTGTTATCGTCATTTCCATTCTCCATTGGCTTATACTCTTTGAGGTGACGTGGATCATCCACTACCTCTTTGAGCAATGTTTCGAGCAATTTTATATTTACACCGTTAAATTCTGTGTTTTCTTTATCATTAAGCTTATCGGCACTCTTTTCGAGATTTTCTGCTATTTGCACCATTCTACCATAGCCACCCGGCTTTAAGAATGTAGTAGCCATTGTGATAGGCCAGATGCCACATTCAAACAGCTTTTCTACATTGAGAGCATCTATACCGCCACTAAATGATATTCTCAGTTTACCGTCAAAATCCTTTGAAAGCTTATCGGCAACCGAGATAGTAAGCGGATAAAGTGAACGGCCTGACATATACATCTCGCCACCAGGGAGCTCGCCTCTTGTGATTGTAACAGGGAAAGTGTTTGTAAGCTTTACACCGAATGTGAGATTTTTGTCCTCAGCAAGCTTTATCAGTCTTTGAAGCATAGGCACAGCATCGCTATACTGCAAGTCATCTCTGAAGTGGAAATCATCGAACACAACATAGTCATATCCCATGTCGTCCATCAGATTTCTGGCATATTCATAGCCAAGAAGTGTAGGATTGCATTTGATAAATGTGTTAAGTCCCTTTTCGGTTATCAGATATGTAGCGATCCTCTCTATCTCTGCAGGTGGGCATCCATGGAGCGTGGAAAGTGTAACGCCACGGCATACTCTTGGAGAAATAGAATCTATGAAAGCTTCATCAATCTTTTTAAATCTTGGGAGCATCTCTTTAAGAACAGCCTTACACTCTGCAAATATAGGCTGGCTAGATGCATCTTTTAGCCCTTCGATAAATTTATCTATCTTAGGTGTTTTAATACCATCGAGGTCATATCCCACGCTCATATTAAAGATAAAGCCGTTATCGTCACCCAAGTCAAGCTCTCTTGAAAGAACCTTGAGCGCAAACCATGCCTTTACATACTCATTATAGGCATCTGGAATAAGAAGCTCTGTGGACCACTCTGTGTTGTAACATTCGTCGTCTGCTTTGATACATGGCTTTGCCACCGGAAGGTCTTCACCGTCCAGCTTTTGAACTGTCTTTAGCTCAAAGAAACGGCTACCGGCAACATAAGATGCTACTATATTTTGTGTGAGCTGTGTGTGAGGTCCTGCGGCAGGGCCAAAAACAGTCTCCATCTTTTCACCAAAGATAGTATAGTCAGCTTTGTTACCTTTTTTATAAAACTTTGATACACCAAATATCTTTCCGCTCTGCTCATATTCACAGAGAATGTGATTCATAAGCTTTTTAAACGGAATGGGTGTCATTATGTCACTCATCTGAACATATTCTCCTTTATCTATTTACTTGTAATTAAGCATTGATATCGCTTGCAAGCTTTGAGGCCATTTCACGAGAATGAGCCATAACAGCAGCTTCATCAACACCAATAAGCTCTCTGTCCTTCATAAGAAGCTTACCTGCACAGATAGTGGTGATAATGCTTCTGCCATTCATGCCAAACAGCACATGACCGTTGCAATTTGAGCCATTCATAGGTGTGAGTGGGTTGTAGTCAGACACAACGATATCAGCCGCATAGCCCTTCTTTATCATACCAAGTGGCACATCAAAATATCTGTTAGCTATCTTAGCATTATTTGTGAATAGCATTTGAGGAACCTCGCCCCATGCCACATTTGGGTGACACTTATTGTGCTTGTGCAAAATATTTGCCACTTTATAAGATTCCAGCATATCGTTAGTGTAGCCATCTGTGCCAAGACCTGTGAGCACGCCTGCCTTGAATATATCAAGTGTAGGAGGACATCCTACAGCATTTCCCATATTACTCTCAGGATTGTGTACAACCATTGTATCGGTTGCCTTTAGCATTTCTATCTCTGCATTGTTGATATGTACGCAATGCACTGCGATTGTTTTGCTACCGAGAACATCGTTATCCATAAGTCTTTCAACGACTCTCTTGCCATGTGTTCTAAGGCTGTGGTGAAGATCATCAATACCCTCTGCAACGTGAATATGATATCCCACATCTGATGGCAATTCCTTTTTGCACATTGCAAATGTTTCGTCAGATACAGTGAACGATGCGTGGATACCCATCATTGCCTTTAGCATATCAGATTTATTCTCTTTGCAATATTTAATAAAATCTGCATTCTCTTTTATAGATGCAAGTGACTTTTCTTTTCCGTCACGATCACTAACCTCATAGCACAAACAGCTTCTAATTCCATATTTCTTAGAAGCATCTGCTATTTCAAACAAGCTACCCTCTATACTTCCAAAGCTGGCATGATGGTCAAATATGGTTGTAACACCATTTTTGATGCAATCTATATATGTAGCCTCTGCGCTAACTCTGGTTTCTTCAAGTGTGAGCTTGCGGTCGAGTGTCCACCACATTCCGTCAAGCACATCAAGGAAGTTATTAGGATTGTAGCCATTTATGCTTAGTCCTCTTGCGAGCGCAGAGTAAATGTGATTGTGAGTATTGATAAGACCCGGCATGATAATGCCACCGTGTGCATCCACAAATTCTTCATCAGGATGAGCCTTTCTGAGCTCTTCTGTGGTACCCACTTCTTCTATAAGCTCGCCCTTTACAAGCACTGCACCGTCTTCAAAGAAGCTGTTATTTTCATCACGAGTGATAAGTCTTCCGTTACCGATAATCATTATAAGTCAGTCTCCTTTGCTATATATTATACTTTAAGATATTTCAATAGTTCGTTCATATCCGGAGCAATATTGAGAGGCTCGCCTGCTGCCTTGATAGCATTTGCAACGTCTTTAAGTCCGTTACCTGTTACCACAGAGCATACTGTGGCATCGCTCAGAATCAAGCCATCTCTTACAGCCTTTCTCACGCCTGCTGTGCCTGTGGAGCCTGCCGGCTCGCCAAACACACCGCAGGTTCTGCCTACTAAACGCATTGCATCAAGAATTTCTTCATCGGTTACGTTTACAACGATACCGTTTGATTCTCTTATAGCGGCAAGAGCCTTATCAGCATTTCTTGGAACGCCCACAGCGATACTATCTGCGATTGTGTTCTCTTCCATATGCTCAAGTGGCTTATTCTCAGCAAAAGCCTTATTAATAGGATAACATCCGGTGGATTGTACACTGATAAGTCTTGGGAGCTTATCTATAGCACCGATAGCATAAAGATCTTTAAATCCTTTCCATGCGCCTGCGATTGTGCAACCATCGCCAACAGATATAGCCACGTAATCAGGCATTTTGAAATCAAACTGCTCAGCAATTTCGAGTGAAACTGTCTTTTTTCCTTCCATAAGATATGGGTTGATAGCTGCGTTGCGATTATACCAACCCCACTTATCAATAGCCTCAGCTGATAGACGGAAAGTATCCTCATAAGAACCTTTAACAGTGATAACATTTGCACCAAATATCATCAGCTGTGCCACCTTTCCCTTAGGAGCTCGATCAGGCACAAAGATATATGTTTTAAAGCCTGCTGCTGCACTGTTTCCTGCAAGTGATGATGCTGCATTACCTGTGGATGAGCAAGCTATTGTGTCTACTCCTGCTTCTGCTGCCTTCACAACTGCCATTGATGATGCTCTGTCCTTAAGGCTGGCTGTTGGGTTGATACCATCGTCTTTGATCCATAGATTTTTTAGACCGATAGCCTCTGCCAATCTGTCTGCCTTATACATTGGTGACCAGCCCACTCTTAGCTTCTTCACTTTAGCCTCACCCGTTACCGGCAAAAGCTCCTCATATCTCCACATAGAAAGCTCACGCTGTGCAAGCTTTTCCTTAGAGAAGGTTTTCTTTATATAATTGTAATCATACTTAATATCTAGCAAACCACCGCACTTTTTACAGGTGGTGATATTTGGCAATGCTTCATGCTCAGCACCGCATTTTATGCAAACTGCTGAAATTACATTTTTCATCGTTAATCTCTCCAAACTATATTGAAATAAAAAAGAAAATCCTGCCCGCAAAGCTTGCAGGCAGGACTTATTTTACCTTAGTAATTAAAGATTCTTAAGTAAGCCTGTGCGTTCATTGAATTCATTGATAAGAGCATCAATTTCAGGAGCTTGCTTATGAACAGAACCCCAAGTCTTATCAAAGTCATACCAGAGGTCATTAAGTTCTTCAACATCTCTGCCCTGCTGCTCAACCCAAGTGTAATACTTGAGATTGTGAATTCTCTTACGTGTAGCATAGGTGAGTTCTTCCATATTGTCAGTTCTAATGCCCTGCAAATGGAGATTAAAGTCGATAGCAGCCATCTTATCGGTGTATTCACCGTCAGCTTCTTTGAGCTCTCTAACTCTTGATGTGTACATTTCAGCGCTATCTGTAAGAACTGTTGCAATAACATCGTTTTCTGTGAGCTCAAGATACTTAGCCATCTTGATTGTGCTGATCATGTTTGCAATACCGGAGATACCAAACAATGCAAGATTCTCGATTGTCTCAACGTCTACGCCGCACTCTTTTGCAAGATACTCACGGCCCTTAGGCTCGTTGAAGAGTCTAAGAAGCTTCTGGCTATCTTCGTCATCAATTGCAAATATCATATCAGTATTCTTAACATTGTGAATCCATGGAATATGCTTGTCACCGATACCTTCGATTCTATGGCCACCAAAACCGTTATTGAGAAGTGTTGGACACTGAAGTGCTTCACCAACACCAATCTTGATGTGTGGGAATTTTTCTTTTAGGTAGTCACCGCTAGCTGTTGTGCCTGCGCTACCGGATGTGAAGCAAGCACCTGCAAAGTTGAGTTTTCTGTCGCCTGCGAAATCATTGAATGCTTCTTCAATAGCATGGCCTGTAACTTCATAGTGCCACAAGTGGTTACCCATCTCGTCAAACTGGTTGAAGATCATGCAATCCTCACGAGTTCTGCGGAGTTCCCATGTTTTATCGAAGATTTCTTTAACGTTACTCTCGCATCCCGGTGTTGCGATAACCTCACCGGCAATCTTTGAAAGCCATTCAAAGCGCTCACGGCTCATATCTGCAGGAAGAATTGCGATAGAGTGGCATGAAAGAAGCTTGGAGTTAAATGCACCACCTCTGCAGTAGTTACCGGTTGATGGCCAAACAGCTCTATGATAGTCAGAGTCAAACTGACCTGTTACAAGTCTTGGCACAAGACATCCATAAGATGCGCCAACCTTGTGGCAACCTGTTGGGAAATATTTTCCTACCATGCAAAGAATCTTTGCGTCTACACCTGTGAGTGACTTAGGAAGGACTATGTAATTTGGCTTACCAAACTGTCCGCCGGAATCTTTACGTTCGTTTTTCCATGTAATTCTGAAAAGGTTGAGTGGGTTTACATCCCAAAGACCTACATTTTTGAGGCTCTCACGGATTTTTTCAGGAATCTTGTTAGGATCCTTCATTTGCTCAAAAGTTGGGATGATAATGTTGTGTTCTCTGGCTCTTCTAATATTATTTTCGAGAGCCTGCTCGTTTTTGCGAAGGTCTATCATTGCTATCTTCTCCTTTTTATAATAAATGTTTGTTAAATAAGCTTAATTGTGTAAAAATTGACCGAATTTTCCTTTTCGAACAAGTCAACTTATATTCACAAGTACGATTTTATCAAAAAAAATGCTTTTTGTAAATAGTTACAGAAAAAAATTATAAAAAAAAGAATATTTTCTATTGATTTGTGACTAATTTGTGGTATTATAATATCGTGAATTTGCGTGTGCAAAATAACAAATAAAAATTTGGAGGTAAAGGATTATGGATTTTGAAGCTATTAAGAGAGCTGCAGAAGGTTACAGAGAAGATATGACTAAATTTCTACGTGACCTTATAGCTATCCCTTCAGAAAGCTGTGAAGAGGAAGGCGTTATCAAGAGAACTATCGAAGAGATGGAGAAGTTAGGCTTTGATAAAGCTGAGATCGACCCGGAAGGCAACGCATTGGGCTGGATGGGCCACGGAGAGAAGATTATCGCATTTGATGGCCACATAGATACAGTTGGTATCGGTAATATTAACAACTGGGAATTTGACCCATACAAGGGTTTTGAAACAGAAGATATAATCGCAGGTAGAGGCGGTTCTGACCAAGAGGGCGGCGTTGTTTCTGCTGTATATGGTGCAAAAATTATGAAAGACTTAGGTCTTATCCCTGACGATGTTACAGTTTTAGTAGCTGCAACAGTTCAAGAGGAAGACTGTGACGGTCTTTGCTGGCAGTACATACATTTAGAAGATGGTATCACACCTGAGTTTGTAGTTTCTACAGAGCCCACAGACGGCGGTATCTACAGAGGTCATAGAGGCCGTATGGAAATCCGTGTAGATGTAAAGGGTATTTCCTGCCACGGTTCAGCTCCTGAGAGAGGCGAAAACGCTATCTACAAGATGGCTGATATACTCAAGGATGTTGAAGCTCTCAACGAGAACGATGCAGAAGACAGCACAGAGATCAAAGGTCTTGTAAAGATGCTCGATCCTAAATACAACACAGAGTGGGAAGATGCTCGTTTCTTAGGTAGAGGTACTGTTACCACATCTCAGATTTTCTACACATCACCATCTCGTTGCGCTGTTGCAGACTCATGTGCTATTTCACTTGACCGTCGTATGACAGCCGGTGAAACATGGGAAAGCTGTCTGGACGAAATTCGTGCACTTCCATCTGTTAAGAAGCATGGCGCTGTAGTTTCTATGTATAAGTATGATCGTCCTGCATGGACCGGTCTTAAGTATGAAACAGAGTGCTACTTCCCAACATGGATCAACAAAGAGAGTGCTCCACACGTTCAGGCTCTCTATGAAGCACACAAAGGCTTGTATGGCGAAAACAGACTCTGGGTTGACGACACAGCAAAGGCAAAGCGTGAAGGCAGACCACTTATCGACAAATGGACCTTCTCTACAAACGGTGTTTCTATACAGGGACGTTATGGTATTCCATGCGTTGGCTTTGGCCCTGGCGCAGAATCACAGGCTCACGCTCCAAACGAAATCACATGGAAAGAAGACCTTGTGAGATGTGCAGCAGTATATGCAGCTGTTCCAATGCTCTACAAAGGCAACAAACAATAATTGAAAATAAAGCATTATTTAGATTAAGGAAACTAGAAAGGATATTATATACAATGTGCTTACAAGATTTCATTGATAGACTTAATAAATTAAATTTCAAAGATATGTATAACAACGACTTTTTCCTCACATGGGAAAAGACAGACGACGAGCTGGAAGCTGTATTTACAGTAGCAGATGCTCTCAGATACATGAGAGAGAATAATATCTCCACAAAAATCTTCGAGAGCGGACTTGGCATCTCTCTCTTCAGAGATAACTCCACTCGTACACGTTTTAGCTTTGCATCAGCTTGTAACCTCTTAGGCTTAGAGGTTCAGGATCTTGATGAGGGCAAGTCACAGATCGCTCACGGCGAAACTGTTAGAGAAACTGCTAACATGATTAGCTTCATGGCTGATGTAATCGGTATCAGAGATGATATGTATATCGGCAAGGGCAACAAATATATGCATGATGTATCTGAAGCTGTAGAGCAAGGCAACAAGGATGGCGTTCTTGAGCAACGTCCTACTCTTGTAAACCTTCAGTGCGATATTGACCACCCAACACAGTGTATGGCTGATATGCTTCACCTCATTCACTACTTTGGTGGCAAAGAGAACCTCAAGGGCAAGAAGGTTGCTATGACATGGGCATATTCCCCATCTTACGGCAAGCCATTGTCAGTTCCACAGGGCGTAGTTGGTCTCTTCACAAGAATGGGCATGGACGTTGTTCTTGCACATCCGGAAGGATACGACATTATGCCGGAGGTTGAAGAAGTTGGTAAGAAGAATGCTGAAATCGGTGGCGGTAGCTTCACAAAAGTAAACAGCATGGCAGAGGCATTTAAGGATGCTGATATCGTTTATCCAAAGAGCTGGGCTCCTTTTGCAGCAATGGAAAAGAGAACAGACCTCTATGGCAAGGGTGATTTAGAGGGCATTAAGGCTCTTGAGAAAGAGCTTCTCGCTCAGAACGCACAGCATATGGATTGGGAGTGCACAGAAGAGCTCATGGCTACAACAAAAGATGGCAAGGCTCTCTATCTCCACTGCTTACCGGCAGATATCACAGATGTAAGCTGTGAGCGTGGCGAGGTAGCAGCAAGCGTGTTTGATCGTTACAGAGATCCTCTCTATAAGGAAGCTAGCTACAAGCCATATATCATCGCTGCTATGATATTCCTTGCAAAATGCAAGAATCCTCAGGAAACACTTAAAAAGCTTGCTGAGAGAAACACTGAAAGACACTTTAATTTAGAGAAATAATTTAAAATAAAATCTCTGAATGATGATCCCACTGTCAGCTGAATAGTTGGCAGTGGGACTTCGAGTGAAATGAAAAATGAAAAATGAATAGTGATTTCATTTTTGATTTTTCGGTTCAAAAAACATATTTTATATAAGGAATGGAGAAGAAAAACCATGTCTAAGAGAATTGTTATCGCACTGGGCGGAAACGCACTGGGTGCATCATTAAAAGAACAAATGGTTGCTGTAAAAGAGACCTCAAAGGCTATAGCAGATCTTATTGAAGCAGGTCACGAGGTTGTTGTAACACACGGCAATGGTCCGCAGGTCGGCATGATAAACGAGGCTATGAGTGCATTGCATGATATCAAACCGGAGAAGTTTGGAAATATTCCACTCTCTGTATGCGTTGCTATGAGCCAGGCATACATAGGCTACGACCTTCAAAATGCTCTCAGAGAAGAGCTCGCTATGAGAAATATAAACAAGCCTGTTTCTACGGTTGTTACACAGGTTGTTGTAGATAAGGACGACAAAGGCTTTAAGAACCCTACAAAGCCAATAGGCAGATATCTCTCTGACAAAGAAATCGAAGAGTGCAAAGCAGAGGGAATCCCTGTAATGGAGGATGCAGGCAGAGGCTGGAGAAAGGTTGTGGCTTCTCCACATCCAATCGACATAGTAGAAATAGATGCAGTAAAAGCTCTGATTAAAGAGAACAACGTAGTAATCACCTGTGGCGGTGGCGGTATCCCTGTAATCAAGGAAGATAAGCACTATAAGGGTGTACCTGCTGTAATCGATAAAGACTTCGCCAGTGCTGTGCTTGCACAAAAGCTTGGTGCAGACTCTCTCATTATCCTCACAGCTGTAGAAAAGGTTGCTATCAACTTTGGCAAGGAAAATCAACAAAATCTTGATGAACTAACAGTATGTGACGCTGAAAAGTATATTGAAGAAGGTCACTTTGCAAAGGGCTCAATGTTGCCAAAGGTACAGGCTGCATTAGAGTTTGTAAAATCCGGAAATGACAAAACAGCTATAATCACACTTCTCGAAAAGGCTAAGGCTGGCATAGAGGGTCAAACCGGTACAAGAATTAAAAGTTAAGCGGTGATATAAATGATTAAATGCCTGAAAGGTAATATATTATTCTCTGAAACTCCTGAAAAACTAACAGTAAAAGCAAATAGCTATCTTGTTATAGAAGATGGGCTTGTTGAGGGTATATATGATAATTTGCCTGAAAAATATAAAAACTGTGAAGTAACAGACTACGGCGACAAGCTGATAATTCCTGGATTTATGGATGTGCATATTCACGCACCGCAATGGCTCAATAAAGGTGTGGGATATAGCGTAGAACTGTTGCCATGGCTTGAAAAATATACATTCCCACTTGAAAGCAAGTTCAAGGACGAGGATTTTGCTAAGAAGTATTATGAAGCATTTGTGGATGAGCTTGTTCATTCCGGCACAACTCGTGCCTGCATATTTGCATCAAGACATTACGAGGCAACAAAGCTTTTGATAAACATTATGCAGAAAAGCGGAATCGGTGGCTATGTAGGCAAGGTAAATATGGATAGAAATTCAAGCCCAGAGCTTCAAGAAACTTATGAAGATTCTGTGAATGAAACTATCATGCTTGCGGAGGAATTTTCTGATTGTAACAAAAACAACGATCTTGTGAAGCTTATTCTTACACCAAGATTTGTGCCAAGCACCACATCGGAACTTATGGAAAAACTGGGTGAGATAGCAGAGAAATACAATCTTCCTGTGCAATCCCACCTTGACGAAAACTTAGACGAAGTAGCTTGGGTTAAGGAGCTTCATCCTGACATACCAAGCTTTGCTGAAGTATACGAACACTTTGGCTTAATGCCAAAAGATCGTACCATTATGGCTCACTGCATACATAACAATGATCGTGAGATTGAAATACTTAAAAAGCACAACGTATTGATCGCCCACTGCCCTATCTCAAACTTCAACCTTGCAAGCGGAATTGCGCCAATCAGACGATATATGAACGAAGGTATGGATATAGGATTGGGATCTGATATTAGCGGTGGACATACTATGTATATGCCAGACTCATGCGTAGCAGCTGTTAGTGCATCAAAGATGTATCATGTGGCACACAATGAATATGCCCCTCTCAGCTTTTCTGAAGCCTTTTATCTTATGACAAAGGGTGGCGGAAAATTCTTTGGTAAAGTGGGTAGCTTTGAAGCCGGATATGAATGTGACGCTCTTGTAATAGACGACACAAATATACCAAAAATAGATAATATGACCCTTGAAGAACGTCTTGAAAAATATATCTACACTGGTAGCCGTGACAATATTGTTAAGATTTATTGCAGAGGCAATGAGGTAAAATAATTAATTTTTGAAAACACAGTCGGTGATTTAGTAATCATCGACTGTTTTTATATATTATCTTTTGTAACAAAATAACCACATTTTTTCATATTATGTTAGAAAATGTGAGGTGATAATATGTGGACAAGAATTTAATTATTGTAGGTTCAATTACCTACGCTATGAAAAGCAAAGAAATTTTATCTTCCAATGGAATTTTATCATATATAGAAAAAATTACCGATAGCATACCGGATGCAGGATGCGGATATGCTCTCAATGTACCCCATGATTTTGATTCCGCTTACAATATACTGAAAAAAAGCGGAATGAAAATAAGAAGTGTGCGTAGGGGGAGGAGACCGTGATATATCTTGATAATGGTGCAACCACCTATCCAAAACCGCAGAATGTGTTACTATCGGTAAATCGAGCACTGAGAGAATATGGTGCAAATCCCGGCAGAAGTGGTCATGCTATGTCTTTAAAAGCCGCAGAAGAAATATTTAATTGTAGAAAATCTGTGGCATCACTCTTTAATGTGCAAAATATTGAAAATATAATTTTCACATTAAACTGCACATCAGCTTGCAACACTGTGCTAAAAGGAACATTAAAAAAAGGCGACCATGTGGTGGTATCTTGCTTAGAACACAACGCTGTGATGCGCCCGCTAAACGAACTGACAAAAAAGGGAATATCATACACAGTCGCAAATTTTAAAGATACAGATGATGAGTCAATAATAGACGCTTTTAGACAGGCTATCACCGGCAAAACAAAGCTTATCGTATGCGTTCATGTGTCTAATGTGTGGGGCATACGTATGCCAATCGAAAGACTGACAGCTCTGGCCCATATATATGGCATAGATATCATGGTGGATGCAGCACAATCCGCCGGTATGCTACCTATAGATGTTACTGCCAATGAGATAGACTATCTGTGCACTGCCGGTCACAAGGGTTTATATGGCCCGATGGGCACCGGTGTGATGATAATAGCTGACCCTGACAAAGTAGAATCGTTGACTCAGGGTGGCACCGGAAGCTCTTCCCTATCTATTGAGCAACCCTCAAATCCTCCGGACAAATTTGAAAGTGGCACACCAAACCTGTCAGGCATAGTTGGCTTAAAATCCGGTATAGAATTTGTAAAAAATCGTGGTGTTAACAATATATTGCAAAGAGAAACCTTTCTCGCACAGAGATTGTATGACAAGCTAAAAAATGTCGAGGGAGTGAATCTATACACGCCAAGACCAGACGGCGAGAAGCATCTGCCTGTGCTCTCGTTCAACCTATTTGACAAAGGAAGCGAGGAGGTCTCCTCTCTATTGGGTCAAAATGGAATTTACACACGAGGAGGATTGCACTGTGCACCGGCAGCTCATATTTATATGGGCACTGAGGATAAAGGCACTGTGAGGATAGTGCCTTCTGCTTTTACAACAAGGGAAGATATAGATAAAACTGCCTTTATCATCAATAAGCTGTCTTACAAAATAAAAAGGAATATGTAAAATTATTTTCTCAAAAAATAGGTTCTGCGTCCACCTTTGTGAAATCGCAGAACCTATTTTCATTAGCGGGATGTAGTGCCTCCACTCATTGAAGTAGTGTCACTATCTGTCATGGTGGCAGTATCAGTATCACTTGCTGTATCAGTGTTATCACCGATTCCAAGGCTACTCTCTACATCGCTTACCATATCGCTTACCATTCCGCCGTTACTTCCTGTAGAAGAGTTATCCTGAATTTTTCCATCTTCACTGCTACATGCTGTAAAGCTAGCTAATGTAAGCACAATTGCTGTAAGGCATAATATTTTTTTCATATTTTCTTTTCACTCTCCGTAAAATTTAAATGAAATAATTAGTGGGTACGAAGCATAAACAATCAATGATAAAATTATTTTAACCATCTTTGTCAATGCTTCCTTGAAATATTATTTCACTATTATCGTAAATTATTTATCATTTATCGGAGATTTTTTATATGCTGAAAAAATTTGTAAAAAATACAATTATTCTCACATCAAGTGCCTTGTCTATACGTTTTTTAGGATTAACTTTTAAATCATATCTAGTGAGTTGCATAGGTGGTGAAGGAATAGGACTATATCAGCTTGTGCTTAGTGTTTTTATGCTGACTGCATCTGTATCCACGGCCGGTATCAGCCTTTGCGTGACAAGATTTGTGACCGAATATATCTCTGAGGGCAAAAAGGATATGGTAGCATCAGTTATCAGGCGATGTATTCTTGTAGCATTGGTAGTAAGCATTATTATTATGACATTAATGATATGCTTTTCTAAAGAAATAGCTGTTTATTTTTTGCATGACATTAGGTGCGTTTTATCTATCAAGATACTTGGAATATCATTACCATTTATGGCATTTTCTGCTTGTCTCAGAGGTTACTTTTACGCTGTACGGAAGGCGGCATTTGTGGCAGGCGAACAGCTTTTGGAACAGCTTGTAGAGATGGGCATTTTTATGCTTATTATCTCTATATTTGGAAAGCTAAGTATAGAATACTCGTGCGCCGCCATAGCAGTGGGCACAGCCTGCGCCGAAATACTATCATGTATTTATGCTTTTATTGCTTATAAAATCAATCATATAGATATCAAGAAAAAAACAACCCTGCCAAAATCTTTTGTTAAGAAGTTTATGATGATTTTTTTACCGGTTACAGGTAGCTCTTTGCTACGCTCCGGGCTTTCTGCCATAGAAAACATTCTCATACCAAGGGGATTGCGTTTATATGGATGCGACTACAGCAAATCTCTGTCAGACTACGGCACAGTGACAGCGCTTGCAATGCCTGTCATAGCGTTTCCGTCCGTTTTGCTATACTCTGTGGCATCACTTATCATCCCGGAGATATCTGAAGCACATACAAAAAAACACCATCTCACTGTAAAATCACTTTGCAATCGTACATACGGTTTCACGTTCCTATTTGCTATCCCGATAACCTTTCTATTAATTGTATTTGGTAAAGAAATAGGTATGCTCTTCTACTCCAGTAGTGAAACAGGCGTTTTTATAACCATGCTTGCTCCTATCGCCCCGCTAATGTATATAGATGCAGTAACTGATGGTATTCTGAAAGGACTTAATGAACAACTAAGCTATTTTAAATATAATCTCATAGACAGCATTGTGAGAGTGGCTATGACATTTGTACTTGTGCCTAATTATGGAATTAAAGCAGTGGTAGTGGTTATTTATACAAGTGAATTGCTCAACACAACTCTAAGTGTAATGCGCCTGATAAAGATTACAAACCTGAGAATTGACATAAAGAATTATATAATTAAGCCTACTGTTACGTGCATCATCCTCTGTGTAATCATTAATATGTTAAAATCCGCTCATTTTGTAACAAGTTATCCTGTTTCTATGATAATGATATTATTATCGTTTATTGCTATTTATATATTTGTAAATAAAAACAAAATTAAAATTTTAAAATAAGGTTACAAATGCATAAACTGTAAATCTGTAGTCAACAATATTATCGGAGGTGCTGATATGTCCGATAATATTAACAAAAGAAAAAACAGCAAATATAGCATGAACAAAAAATCAAAAAAATTTAATCGAGGATTCATTGTAGCTATGACTGTATGCCTCGTAGCGATTGGTGCTGCAAGCATAAGCACATACAGAAACATCAAAGACTACATTGACCCACCGGCAGACATTACGACAATATCATCAGACACAGAGAAAGCAAGTGATGATATAAACGTGAACCAAAATCTTAATGGGATTTTAGATACCGACAGCGTAATTTCCCTACCACCGGTTGTAGTCGCAACAGATACTGACAGTGATAAGATCATAGATCACACATCATCTGACACTGCACAAAATCATCATATTTCATTAAACGGTGGCACTGATACAGAAAGTGAATCTGATTTAGAATCTGAATCAGATACAGACACTATAATAAGTGAAACCTTCCTATATCCTGTAGGACATGATGTGATAAAAGAATATAGTGGCGACAGCCTGGTATATTCAGAGACAATGGATGACTGGAGAGTTCACCTCGGCACAGACTTTTATGCAGAAAAGGGCACAAAGGTAAAGCCAATGACTAACGGGACTGTTACAAATGTTTATTCTGATGCCCTGCTTGGTGTTACAGTGGTTATAGATCATGGAAACTCTGTTTCGGCATATTACAGCGGTCTGGGCAGTACAGTGCTTGTAAATGTGGGAGATACCGTGTCTGCAAGCGATTATATCGGCTCTATCAACGTGGTTCCAAGCGAATCACTAGACAAGCCACATCTTCATCTTGCTGTAAGGGTAAATGAAGAATGGGTAAACCCGATGGAAATTATTCAACAATAATCAAGCTTAATTCTCATATTTAGATATATCCTTCTGAAAATATAAATGTAAAACTCCGACTGTTCGCACCATAGGAAACAGTCGGAGTTTTATCGTTTAATCTGATATCAAGATTTTAATTATTTAGTTTTTTTCTTGTTTACAGCAGGTTTTGAGTTTTTCTTATCATTTCTTTTCTGAACAACTACAAAGGC
This sequence comes from Clostridiaceae bacterium, assembly GCA_016296885.1. GTDB lineage: Bacteria > Bacillota > Clostridia > Oscillospirales > Acutalibacteraceae > JAEEHZ01. The sequence continues at coordinate 29,918 of JAEDHT010000016.1, forward strand.
AGTGATTGCAGCTACAACCACAGCTATTGCAATCAGCCATCCCCAGTTATTACTAAAGAATCTTCCTGCTTTATACATAAAGATGGAGAATCCGTTTGATGATACGAAGACCTCTTGCTCACTTGTAGAAATATTTCCCGCAGCATCCACAGCCTCTACAGTAACCTTTTGGGTGGATGCACTTTCGTTGAGGGTAATTGTACCATTGTAGGTCTCACCTGGGTTTTCAGCATCCCATGATTCTACCACTTTACCATCAACATATACAGTTACCTTTGACAGTGAAATATCTGTAACATTGACAATAGCATCACGAGTAATGCTGTCATATGGTCCATCATTGATACCACTGATATCAACATTAGGTGCATTGGTATCCAGACCATAAGCAATAAGCTGTGTGCCATATGCATTATCTTTGCTTGATGTCGTCTTGTTGGTTGTGTCTACAGATATTACTTCAATATCATAGAAACCATCATCGGTAAAGTTATCAGAAAGAATCTTATACTGATATTCATACCATTGACCGCCATTGTCCACAAGCTCTACTGTGTAATCTTCGCCATAAACAAGCTCAAACTCTTGCAGAGTTGACTTATTTGTCATCTTAACTACAATTTGTTCGAGATCAATTGGGTCTGCATTAATTTCAGAGAATGTAATAACCTTAGAGGAATTAACCCAGCTGCCCATCAAATCTTTAGACTGCTTGCTCACCTCATATGTGGAACCATCACGGTTTACAGAGAATACAATCTTTGTATTGTCATCTTCATCCGAAACTTGCTTTCTCAATATTTCAGTAACATTGCCTGCTATATCCTTTGCAACGCAAGTGAGTGTATAGATACCGTCGGCACCGGTTTTAATATTAGACCAAGTGTAACGTGTGCCGTTTGTAATCGGAATTGTAGCACTATATGGTACAGTGGACACATATTCAACCTTATCTCTGCATATGCCGGTGAGTGAAATATCTACAGATTGCAGATTTACATCAGTAACATCAACAGAGAATGAAATAATACTATCAGTATATGCTTTTTTGTTCTCTATACCCTTTACAACAATCTTAGGCTTGTTAGCATCCACTGTGAAGAGGGATACATTGCCTGTGCCTGTATTACCAGCTTTATCGGTGTAGTTCATAGAGATTGAATAGTCACCGTCTGATGAGAATGTAGCTGAAGCTGTATGAGTATTGCCTGAGCTTGTAAATCCTCCAAATCTTGGTGCTGTACCACTCTTAGCGCTTATATTGAGTGCATTTAGAGCTGCATTTGCATCAAAATTAGCCTCTACCACTGTTACAGTAACTGTCTGTGCGGTGTTGTTGTATCTAGACACCTTGCTAAATGTGATAACCGGTGCAGTCTTATCTATAGTAAACTTAACAGAACTGCTCTTGCTTGATTTATTACCAACCATATCACGTGCATTGATTGAACATTCAAATGCGCCGTCATTAGCAAAGCTTGCAACTCCGACAAATTTATTGTTATCCGGATTGTTTCTATCCCTTGTTAGTGACCATGATATCCTTGGTATGCTAACACCATTTGAAGATGAAATATTAGCTGATACATATTTGTTTATGCTGGAAAGATCGAGATTTCTTTCTAGAACAGTGAATGTAACTGTCTTAGTGGAAGAATAGAATCCGCCGTTAGAACCATCAAAGCTGATTGACACCTTAGGAGCTGTTTTATCTATGCTGAACTTTAAGCTCTTAGAGGTTGTGTTTCCTGCATTATCCTTGAGTGTAAGCTTAACCACGATATCATTAGAATTACTGGAAACCTTAATGTTCTTGCTCATTGCTGTTACAATGTTCATCTCAGAGCCATCTTTTTTCCATGTGGAATCAGATATTGAACCATTGGTTACAGTGGTTGTATCGCTCATATTTTTAGATTTGTCATATGGAGCTTCCACGCTGTATGTTACAGACTTAATACCTGAGAATGTATCTTGAACAGTCAGCTTAATATTTACATCCTTATTATAGAGTCTGTTGCCTGAGGAATCTCTGTTATCTGTAGAATCTATAGAAAGCTTTACGCTGGATGTGCTGTTGTGCAATGCTTCGTTTTCTACAATAACACCATCAGGATGCACATTTGAACCCTTGTTGCCTACATTGTCCACTGCATAAGCATATATCTGACCTTTGAAGCCCTCTTTAACTGTAATTTTACCGGTGTGGCCCTTTATTTCGCCTGTCACCTTTTTGCCATCTACAGGAACTATCTCATAATAGATAGCCTTAACACCGGAATCCTTTGTGGAATCGCCTATGCCATCATTTGCAGAAATTTCTACAGTTGTGTCTGATCTAAAGAAGTAACCATAGTCTGTTACCTCTACCAGACCTGCTGTAGTACCATTTGAACTGGAGTTAGGTGTGAGCTTAAATCCGGATATTACAGGGGCTTTTCTATCAATATAGAATGTATAGCTTGATTCGCTCTTATTATCAGCTCCATCAGCTACCAAACCATTTATGATAAACTCGCCATCTGTGTCACGTGGAGCAACCTTGCTTGTATTGAACTTGTATGTTGCAAGCACAACAACACCATTTTCCTTCTGGGTGTTTGAAATATAGCTTGCTGGTACATCCTTGTTATTTATCTGAACATAAGTACTGTCAAGCTTCAAGCCATAAGTACCCTTGTTCATAAACTCTTCCGCAGTAGCTGTGAAATCAACATGGGAGTTGTACCAGTTCTTTCCGTCACCTCTATATACAGGTGCTGTGTCTGGTTCCAATCGTGTGAACATAGCGTTGCAATCTGATGAAAGATGTATGCAGAAGTTAGCATATTTATTGGCATCAATCCAATATTTGTCGTAGTTAATTCCTTTATTAGCTATAAAAAGCATAACATCTTTATCCGTTGATGTAGGCACTGTAGATGTCTGGGAGCTGTTGTGTGCCTTATCTATTATTGTAGCTTCTACCTTTCCACTGAAAGGCTGTTTTATCAGATATGTGGCTGTATAGAGCAAGCCACCATCAGTATCTGTTGAAACCTCCGGATCACCTACCATAGATATATTATCGTTTTGAGTAATATTAATATTGGAGATACCGGCTGTTTTTCCCTCGTCCTTTGCAACGATTGTCAACTCGATATCATCATTATAAACGAATGCACCGCTACCATCTTTAAGAATATTGTTTGTAGTAACGCCATCTCCAAGGGTATTTATCGTGTAAGATACGATCTTTGGTGCTGTTACATCGAGATAAACCGTGGTTGTGCTGTCTATAGAATTATTGCCGGCGTTGTCTTCAGCATACACATATATACTATACTTACCGTCACTGCTCTTTTCCACATCACCTGTGGAAACCTTAAATGAAGCTTCATGTGTGAGCATACCATTCTGCTTAGTAACATCTTCTACCTTTTTTACAGTTACTCCATTGATGTTTACATAGTAATTGCCTAAGCCTGAATGTTCATCTTTTAAAGAAATTTCAATGGTTGTATGATCTGCATAGGTGTTTTGAGATGATTCTGTTGTTGTGTGAGCGCTCTCTACAGTGATATCAGGTGATATATACTCTACTATCACTACATTATCGAGCAATGTATAAGTTACTGCGCCACTCTCAACCTTTTCTATTGCTATAACAGTGCTGTTACCTGCTTTATCAAGTATTTGAACAGCCAAATTCTCTGAAAATACACCATGGCTAGGTGCTTCTACAATAAATTTAACTGTATTACCATCTTCACTTGTGGTAGAGGTGCAAGAAATTGGTTGGTAGATATCTCCCTCCTTTTTGCATAGGAAGATATCCTGAACGCCACTCTTATCGTCACTTGCTGTAACTGCAAGCTCAAATTTTCCGTTTGCAAAAATACCATAATCTATGATATTCAGGTTAGCAGCACCAAGTGCCTGTGCTGTAATATTTTCAAGTGAAGGCTCTTTTGAGTCTATCTTATAAGTTGTTTCTTTAGCAATATATTTATCACCATCATAAAAACCGATGACAGAAACAACCTTGTCTGTATTATCAGATGCATCTAGTTTTACCTTAACATTGCCCGATTTAGCCTGAGTGTAGCCCTCTGTATCGGTAGAAATATCATCACCGCTGTTATAAACACGATAATAAACCTTTTCAAAATCTGCTGTAGGTATTTCTACATCAGTTGAAACGTTGATATATCCGCTATATGATTCAGCATCAATAGATGGAACTTTAACATCTACTTTTTGAGTAGAAAGCACAGGGCTGACTATATTCTTTCCGTTTCTGTTAAATGAAATCTTTACACTACACTCTTTTATACCTCTTGAATCATCGTTTCCGGTGATAGAGTAATCATAAGATGAGGCTGTGGTCTCTTTTACGCCACCATCAAACTCAAAAATAAACTTGTAATCAGAGATAGTAGCACCATGATATTTAACTTGACCACTTTGAATATCAGCTGTAAAATTCAATGATTTATTTGTACCATTCGGCACATATTTTGTGATTGCAGAATCTGAGTGTTCGCCATCTACCTGCAACGATACAGTAGGATACTCAACCTCATCATAAATCTCAATATCTACATCAGTTGAAAATCTTTCTACACTATTTGAAAATGCCAGTGTAAATGTTTTTGTTCCAACAGTTGATGAACTCCACACACCTGTGGAAGCATCGTAGTTAACATTCCTAGAGGATACGCTAACCTTTGACAAGCTGTTCATTCGGGAATATCCGTTAGAAGTGCTTGCTTTGAATTTATAATCAGTATTGACATAGCACTCACTCGCAGAAGCAGATGATGAAGCTTCTATCACATCAATCGAAATCATCTTTGCAGGTGCGATATCTTCAGCTTTATACTGACCATCAGTAAGCTTGATAAGCTTAGTATATTTTTGACCTGCTTCAAATCTGATCTTTGTATTACCAAGAAATGATACTTCTATTTCAGAGGCATTTGAATCTAGGCCATATGCGTTATTCTCATCTATAAGCATTTCACCGGAAGAGCTAAGTGCGCACACAGTCACACCCTTTTTCATATCAAACTTCTCGATATAGTCACCTATAGAAACAGTAAACTTATTATAATTGGAAAATGTATCAGAATATGATACATACACATCTTTATCCCTTATCTTGCCATAATAATGCATATATCTCGCTGTGGTTTCTTTGCCATTTTGAGCTGAATATATGATTTGTGGAGTTTTTCCTGCCACTCCGAGATCTATGCTCTGAGATGATGAAGATATCTCATTGTCATTAATTACAAAATAAACTGCTCTTACATTGCTGACAATATCTATATTACATCCTTGGTTAATAGCTGAAAATGTATGTGCATAAGCATCTATACTCAAATCAGATATTTTGCTAATCTCAAATCTCTTTTGAGTATTATTATCATATGCAACCTTAGCATAGTATGTAAGAGCGCTGTCTTCATCTGACGGCTCAAAATAAATAACGGTATTTGGTGATTCTGCGTTGCTTATAGAAAGCTCAGGAGCCACCTTGCCTGTCTGCTTTGCAGCTGTATTGATAGCAACAGGCACACTGACACCTACAATCACAATTGCAAGTATAACTGATAAAACCTTAAATATAGGGTTTTTCTTTTTTTGCTGTTTCATTGCTTATTTTCCTCCTTAGAAAAAAATCAATGTATAATCTCATCTGTGTGGATGAGTTTTATATCTTGTTCCAAACTAAAGTTGATTTTTCCATCATATTCTATAACAAGTGGAGTATGAGGACTCACTTTCTTATCAAGCGTTTGGGTTGTTCCTGATTCATCCATAGAACCATCTGACCCATCATAAACTACAGTATTCAAATTATTGTTATATAAAACTGTTGTTTCGCCAGAATCATTCAACACTGTGGTGTTATTATTATCCTGGGGAGAGTCAAGCACGGTGGTGTCTGATGAGCCATCATCCTGTGGCTCTACTTTAAGCTTAGAAGCTGTGACCAGTTTATCTGTTTTGACCTTCTTGCCGGTTAGCTCGCCTGTCTTGTCATCTAACGCTTTAGTCTGCATTTGTTTAATTTTCTTTCGTGCGGTGCTTCCTGTAAGATATCCTACTACACTTGGAATCTTAAACTTGAAAAAGACAAAAATAGCAGCTATTAAAAACAATATTGATAATGCAAATGAGATAATTGATACAATTTCAAATATTGTGCTTTTCATATCAGTTACCTCCCCTACTATTTTGATATGCAGTGTCTATGGTGCCAAAAGTATCTTCAACACTGGCCAAAATCTCTTTTTCTTCATCTTCAAAGTTAGCATTTTCCACTGACTCCACGCCACTTTTAATAGATGAAAGCAAATCTGTGACATCATCCTTTGGTATGCCTGCCTTTTTAAAATCCGTCGCACTCTGACTGATTATATATCGAATAATGTCATAGGTTTTTAGCTTTAAGATATCGGAGGTATCGTGTTCTATCTCTACGATCATATTTTTGAGGTCTTCAAAGAGCTCTTTAGTATCATCTTCATTTTTTTCGTTATCAACCTGACTAAACGCCTGTTGAGTAGATGATATATATTCTGCTATTTTTTTCATCACACTGGCTGTTTTGTAGTTTTTAAAATCTTTGTATTCCACTACAATATCAAGCCACTCTGCCGAATTTAAAATATTCTGATTAACATTTTCAGAGCTTTGTTTTTCATAACAGCTCCAATACATTTTGGCAATATCATACACAAGCTGAGGGTATTCTTCATCAGATGACAGAGCCTTAATGTTGGTCTTATAACCACGTATAACACTAACTTCATCCGATGAGAAAACATCGTCCTCTATCATGGCTTCTACAAGCCTTTGATATGGCAAAAATTCCTCCGGTTTAAGCTCAATTGCTTTTTTATAATTGTCTATCTTTTCTACAGAAGTAGATGAGTTTTCCGCTGATGCTATGTATTCATTAAAAATATCATCTGTTTCACCTTTTTTGAGGTTAAGAGAAACAAAACCGGATGTTAAAAATACCGCTGATGCTGCAAGAAGTGCAACAAAAACTCTCAGCTTATTTTTTTGTTTCTTTTGAGTTAACGCATCCAGCTCGTCGTAATGTTCAAGATCATACAAAAGCTCTGTGCAACTCTGATATCTGTCATCAGGATTTTTCTGAGTGCATTTTAATATTATTTTTTCAAGTCCTTCGGAGAGGGATGGATTCCATTCTCTTATAGGCTTAATCTCGTATGGTGGTTCACTTGGGTTTTGCCCGGTGACTAAGTGATAAAGGGTGGCACCCAAACAATAGATATCTGTTCGGGCGTCTGTCTGTCCCTGCCCACCGAACTGCTCCGGTGCCGCATAACCTATTGTGCCAAGGCAAGTGGTATCGGCTATGTTTTGGGATTTATACTCACGTGCTGTACCAAAGTCAATCAGCGTAACCTTCTTTCCGTCAGGACTAAGCATTACGTTTGATGGCTTCATATCACGATAGATTATCGGTGGAGTTCTGGTGTGCAGATATCCCAAAACATCGCACAACTGCTTTGCCCACATGATAACCTGACTTTGTGGTAATGCACCGTATTCTTCAATCGACTTGCTAAGAGAGTTTCCTTCGATATAATCCATAACAATGATAAATGTATCATCATTATCAATAACGTCAATTATATCAGGCAAGTTGGGGTGATTTAGTTTTTTGAGCATATTTGTCTCTGCGACCAACCCCTGCTTAACGACCTCAAAGTTCCTTATACCGTCTTTTCTAACCTCTTTTACAGCCCATTGCTTATTCGCTTTTTCGTTCATAGCAAGGTAAACAACGCTCATTCCACCCTTGCCTATTACATTTAGTATTTTATAAATACCGCCTATGGTAGATCCTATTTCTAACATTGTTTCCTCCTAAAATGTACGCACCAATGCTACCGAAATATTGTCAGTTTCTTTTCTGTTTTTATTTAACTCTATAAGATATTCTGCATTTTGTTTCATGGCATCTGTGCTTTCGAGCACAGATGGATTAAAAGCCTGGAATATTTCGCTTTCGCTAATCTCGTGTCTAAATCCATCGGAACACAAGAAATACACAGCGTCTTTCTTTGTTTCTCCAAAAAACAGGTCGGGATAGACATTATGAGATGCTCCAACGCACTGCAGAAGAATACTTCTTCTTGGGTCGTTGAGAGCCTGTTCTGGTGTAATCATGCCGGAATCCAGCTCTCTTTGCACCAATGTCTGATCACGTGTGATAACCTTGACTTCATCGTAAACCTCATACACACGGGAGTCACCAACATTAAGCACATAATAGCGATCATCTGTGAGCAAAATGGCACACACAGTTGTGCCCAATTTTATACCTATAGACTCGCCATAAGCCATAATCTTTTTGCTCTGCTCTGATACAATCTGCTCCCACTGCTCTCTCAAAACATGATCACTCAGATTACCCGATGCAACAAGTATTGGAAGTGTGTCTTCTGCCCATTGTGAAAGTGCATCTATAACAGTCGCACTGGCTACCTCACCTTTAGCAAGGCCTCCCATTCCATCACATAGTGCCGCAAACGCCACTCTGCTGCCATTTATCGTCATCACTTTTATGCACAGTGAATCCTGATTTGTCGCCTTGGTTAAACCAACATCTGTTGAGGCCTGCACTAAATAATTCATAAATTACCTCCAGAGCATATTATATCAAATAATATATACCTATACTAATACACCATAATACATATTATCGTTGTTATTATAACCTTATTATAAAAAAAAGTCAACAAAAAGCAATTGGAGTTTCTACTCCAAATTGTAAAGTCGTCAATGATAGGTGACACTTTTCTCAAAAAAATATGATGTTCCA
>JAEDHT010000017.1 GCA_016296885.1 Clostridiaceae bacterium
TGATAAGCGGACACCGCCGCTTACACGCCGCAGTTAAGGCAGGGATTACAGAAGTTCCTGCCTTAATTTATGCTCTCGACCGTGATTCCGCTGCTATTGCTTTAGTGGACAGCAACCTGCACAGAGAGCACATTCTGCCCTCAGAAAAGGCATTTGCTTACAAGTTGAAAATGGAGGCGTTGAATCATCAAGGTATCACTTGTGGACAAGTTGGCCACAAGTCTCGTGACGATGTTTCAGATACAGAAAGTGGGCGTACCGTTCAGCGCTATATTCGCCTAACAAACCTTATTCCCGAACTACTTGAATTTATGGACGAAGGCAAAATGGCGCTGTCCGTTGGCGTGGAACTCTCGTATTTGGACGACCAGTTACAATACGATGTTCTTGAACAATGTGAGCAAAACGATTGCACTCCGTCCTATTCGCAGGCTTTCCGTATGCACAAGGCAGAACGTGAAGGAGTGCTTACCAAAGCTGTTATTCAGGATATTATGTGCGAGGAAAAAGCAAATCAGCGGGAGATGTTCAAGGTGCCGATGGAGCGCATTCGCAAATATGTCCCTAACGCCAATGCAAAGCAGGCTGAGGATTTTGTTTTGAAAGCCTGCGAGCATTACCGCAAATTTTTAATCCGTCAGCGTAACCGTGATGAAAGGTAAGGTGAGAATATGATACAAAAAATCAATTTTAACGACTGTGTGGCTATTCGTGGTATGGGGCGGGTTGATGAAACCCGCCCTATTGATTTGCAGGAATATGTAATTCCGAAAAGCAAAACGCTTCGAGCCACACCGTTGCCGATTATGCCGATTCCGCAAAAGATTTGCCTATCGAATAAAATCGGCAAGACCGTTTATGATGTTACCGCCAATTTTAGCCTTGAGGGCAAAGAGACGATATTACAACAATTCAAGACTTTGATTTTATCCGCAAAATTGAAATAAGTGTACTGGGTATTGTATAATGGCTTCGCCTAATATGCAATGCTCGGCTTACACAGAAAGGAGTTTATTATGGCAAAGAAACAAGCCGAGAACAAAGTAAAAATTACAGCTCTTTACTGCCGCCTTTCCCAAGATGACGGGCGTGACGGCGAAAGCAACAGTATATCTAATCAGAAGGCAATCCTCACTCAATATGCCAAGGAGAACGGATACCTTCATCCTGAGTTTTTTGTAGACGACGGAATTTCAGGGACAACCTTTGACCGCCCCGGATTTAAGCGTATGCAGCAGATGGCGGAAAACGGCGAAATCGGTGCAATTATCGTGAAAGACTTATCCCGTTTCGGCAGAGAAACGATTGAGATGGGCAGACTGACGCAAGTTGTTTACCCGTCTCTTGGAATAACCTTTATCGCCATTCAGGAAAATGGAAACACTCTTACAGGAACGGGACTCGAAATGATGCCATTCTATAATATTTTTAACGAGTGGTACGCAGAGCAAACAAGCAAAAAGATAAAGGCCGTTTGGAAGTCAAAAGCAGAAAACGGTGAGCGAGTATCCTCCGCAGTTCCTTTTGGGTATATGAAATCTCCCGATAATCCGAAACAATGGATTATCGACGAGCCGGCTGCAAAGGTTGTTCGATATATCTTTGAACTGTGTCTTGCAGGACTCGGACCAATGAAAATCGCACGGCGGTTAGAAGATGAACAAATCATATGTCCTACGGAGCATTATTACAGGAAAGGCATAAAAGCCTCCAACCCAAGACCGCAAAATCCATATAGATGGGATCAGGTAACGGTAAGGCATATTCTTGAAAATCGTCAGTACGCCGGATGTACCGTTAATTTCAAAAGCACATTTGTCAGCTTCAAGGTTAAGAAAAAGGTGCACATTCCCGAAGAAGAATGGCAGATTATTCCGAACACACAAGAAGCGATTATTGATGAAGATACTTTCGAAAGAGTGCAGGAACTCAGAAAGCATCGCCGCAGAAATACGGCAACGGGAAAAACGAGTATGTTTTCGGGACTTCTTTACTGTGCCGACTGTGGCTCTAAACTGTATTACTGCGCTTCAAAAAGCATTAAAGACGGACAAGAGTTTTACCGATGTTCACAGTACAAAGAAAACCGAGGCTCCTGCACCATCCATTTTATCCGTGACTCCGTGCTGAAAGAATTGGTACTTGATACGATACGGAAGGTCGCCAAGTATGTCCAGGAATTTGAGCCGGTGTTCCTTTATCTCTTTGCAAAGCAAAATACACTCGGCAGAGAGATAAATATTCGTAATATGAAGCAAAATATTGAGAAATCCAAACGGCGTATCAAAGAACTCGATATGCTGATTGAACGAATATATGAGGACAATGTGCTCGGTAAGATTTCGGACGAACGCTTCTACCGTATGTCTGCTAATTATGAAAAAGAGCAAAAAGAACTGCTCGCCGCAGTTGAACACGACGAGCAGGCAGTCAGAAAAGCCGAACAGGAAAAGATTGATTTGAAGGTTTTTCTTGAGGCAATTCGTGAGTGTACTGACTTAAAAGAATTAACACCCACCATTGTAAATACTTTGATCAAGCGAATTGAAGTCCACAACAGCGAAAAGGGCGAAGACGGCTTGAAACACGTTCCCGTTGATATTTCTTTTACTGCTGTGGGGATAATCAATATCCCGACCGAAAAGGAACTGATTGCGGCAATGGAAGAAATGAGAGAAAACCCGCTGAAATCCGCTTGAAACAAAGGAAAACGGTGCAGCCCTCACGGGCTACACCGCATCCTACATAGCGACTGTCCTTTAGAGTACGACTCTAAAGCAAGTGCTTTTTTCAATGAAATCACCCTTTCGGGTGGATGAAATGTTGCTTCGCAACGTGAAATACGCCTGCGGCATGTGAAATTCGACTCTACGGCGAGTGGGTGTTTTTCGTTTTTATTATTATATTCAAAAAAAGAAGGATTTGAATCTAAAGTGGGTTTGCACCGTTAAGATAATCCTTCAATAGAAATAGCACAGGTGTAGTCTTATGCTTATCTTTAATTAAATACTAATCCCTTGTATCGCATTATAAAAATAGCGGGGTATAAACCCCACATAATAATTTTCATGATTTTATATTACTTCGATTACTCACCACTAAAATATTTTTTTCAATAATTCTTTATACCTTTTTTCATCAATTTCTAAAAGGCTCTTTTTGCCATCAGTAAATTCTATAGCAACGGTGTAAATTCCCTTTCTTCTTGCTGTAGCACCCGCAAGAAGTCCTACCGCACCAAAAAGTGCCGCACCCAAAGCAGCCCTACCCACTACACCTGTAGCACTTTTTCTACTTTCTTCGTCCACAATTTCGTAGGATTTTATAGTTTCTTTATTTAGTTGAATGTTTTGATTAGATAAATCGGGGTTTAGTATACAAAAATCACCAAGAAAACAAAAAACTTCTCTTCCCATATAATCACCCGCAATAACCTTGTTTTTTGCTCCCATAACATTTATCCCCTTTTACTTATAAAATTTTACAATTTCACAAAATTATTATATCACATATCATCAAAACAAGTCAACACAAATCTTTAGATGGTTTCTACTCCAAATGAGTAAATTTACTAAAATTTCATCTTATTGGTGACAATATATTATTGTTATGTTATAATACGATTGTGTGGTGCTGAAAGCGTTTTTTGTATCACATTGTTGGTCCATGGGAAGTTTTTTTAAAACTAATACTTTTGTTAATTGAGGTGTGTTAAATGAAAAAAATTATTTCACTTGTTTTATCAACGATTATTATGTTGTCGGTTTCGACTGCTGCTTTCAGTGCAGAGAGCGAAAAGACGCTTACAGTGCTGTTTTCACATGATATGCATTCCAGTGTGGATGAAAAAAATGATGGCACAGGCGGTTTTTCCAGAGTTAAAACAATTATTAATGACACCTTGAACGAAGATGCCGACACATTGATAGTTGACGGTGGAGATTTTGCCATGGGCACGCTCTATCAGTCTGTTTTTTCTACAGATGCGTTGGAGCTTCGCTTGCTTGGTTTGCTTGGCTATGATGCGACCACGCTAGGCAACCATGAATTTGACTATGGATCTGATGGTCTGTCTGATATGCTGGAGGCTGCTATGGCAAGTGGTGATCCATTGCCATTACTGCTTTCGTCTAATATAGATTGGTCTGCATCAGATGGTGAATACACATCTATGCTAAAGGACACACTAGATAAATATGGAGCAATACAAGATTATGTGATCCTGCAAAAAGGGGACGTCAAGGTTGGCTTATTTGGTCTTATGGGCGAAGACTCTGTTGATTGTGCGCCTACCAGCGGACTTGCTTTTAAAGATATTAGTGAGAGTGCCAAAGCCACTGTGCAACAGATGATCAGCAAGGATAATCCTGACATCATCGTGTGCCTGTCACATTCCGGTACATCTGATGATATGAAGAAGAGTGAAGATTATATACTCGCTCAAAATGTGCCTGAGATAGATATCATCGTGAGTGGTCACACGCATACCACATTGGATGAGCCTATTATGTGTGGCAACACAGCAATAGTTTCCTGCGGTGAATATGCATCGAATATGGGAAAAATCAATCTCACACAACGAGCAGATGGCTCATGGAATCTTGATGCATACAAGGTTATCCCACTGGATAAGAGCGTAACTCCTGATCCTGATATGCTAAAAAAGACACAGGAGTTTAAAAAACTTACCGGTTCTTATATCAAACAATTTGGTTTTACAGGTGAAGATCAGGTTATAGCCTATAGTCCATATACCTTTATTGACTGTGAGTCTATCTATGACCAACATATTGAGCATCCACTAGGTAACCTGCTTGCAGACGCTGTTAAATATTCTGTAGAGAAAGCAGAAGGCGGCACAGGTGATCCTGTGGATTTTGCAATAGTTCCAAATGGCGTTATACGTTCCAGCTTTCAAGAGGGCGAAATCACCGTTGGCAATGCCTTTGAGGTGCTTAGCCTTGGCATAGGCTTTGATCGCACACCCGGATGTCCTTTGGTTGGTGTTTATCTCACCGGCAAAGAGATCAAAACCACCTGTGAGATAGATGCATCAATCTCAGGTTTGATGGATGGTACTATGCTTTTCTATTCTAATCTCACATTTACTTTTAACCCAAATAGAATGTTGCTCAACAAGGTTACAAATGTTCAGATCGTAAATGATGATGGCTCATTATCAGAGCTGGAGGACGATAAGCTATACAGAGTCGTATCAGACCTCTATTCTGCCCAGATGCTTGGTGCAGTTAAAGAAACCTCTTATGGTATATTGACAGTTACTCCAAAGGATAAGAATGGAAATCCAATAGAAAACTTTGAAGACTGTGTAATCTACAACGGTGATAAGGAGCTAAAAGCATGGTATGCGCTTGCCGACTATCTGCAGTCCTTCCCAAAGGAAAACAACATTAGTGTTATTCCGGAGAGATATGCAGATGTAGAAGGCAGAAAGATTGTAGATGACAACAAAAATATAATCGAGATAATAAAAAATCCTAACACAACAACACTTGTAATCTGTGGTGTGGTGCTTCTCCTGTTATTAATAATCGTTCTCATCGTTGTGCTGATAGTAAAAGGTATCAAAAGGTGCAATAAAAAAAGAAAGAACAAGAGGGAAAAGGTTTTAAGAAGCTGATATAGTAAAATGAAAGGATACAGCCTGACATGGGCTGTGCTGGATAAATAATGAGAATACCGTTGCCTGCGCACATACGATTTATAATCGAAAAATTCTATAGTAACGGCTATGAGGCCTATGCTGTAGGAGGGTGCGTGCGCAATGGTATTTTAAATTTGCCTGCAAGTGATTATGACATAACTACAAGTGCTGAACCTGCACAAATAGAGGAACTATTTAAAGACTTTAGATGTGTTGAAACAGGAATAAAGCATGGAACAGTTACTGTAATAGTGGACAACATACCGGTAGAGATAACCACATATCGCAAAGAGTGTGGTTACTCCGATAATCGCCACCCTGATACCGTATGCTTTACAAAAAGTCTTGATGAAGACCTGATAAGACGTGATTTCACGGTGAATGCCATGGCTTATAACGAGCGGAGAGGCCTAGTGGACAATCACAATGGTGTGCAGGATTTGAAAAACGGAGTAATAAGGTGCGTGGGCGATGCCGATGCCAGATTTAACGAAGATGCACTAAGAATAATGCGTGCTATTCGTTTTGCCTCGGAATACGGCTTTAAAATTGAGGAGAACACTTCAAAAGCAATAAAAAACAATTATAAGTTGCTTGAAAATATCTCTATGGAACGCATTTCTGCTGAGCTAAACAAAATGATAGTTGGAAAGACAGCAGGAAATCTACTTGTGAAATATAAAGAGATATTCGGATATATCATGCCTGAGCTTGTGCCGTCATTTGGGATGAATCAAGATAACCCTCATCACGATAAGAATGTGTGGGAGCATATTTGTGCTGTTGTGGATAACTGTGAGCCGATGCTTGACTTAAGATTGGCAGCTCTCTTTCACGATATCGGGAAGCCATATTGCAAGACGGTAGACCAAAAAGGCATAGGTCACTTTTATGGTCATGCAGAAAAAAGTGTTTTGCTCTTGAGCGAGATAATGCATCGTCTGCGACAGCCTAATGACCTTGCTTGCAGAGTAAGCACTCTTGTAAAATATCATGACAGGCTTGGTAACATAGGTGAAAAGGAAATAAGACGTTTATACGGAAAGCTTGGCTCAGATATGATGCAAAAGCTTGTTATGATTTCATATGCTGATATGATGGGACAATCAATACACAATCGAGAGAAAAAGCTTGAAAACCTTGAAAAAGTAAAATCCATTATAGATAAAATAGAAGAAGATAATCTGTGTTGCAAGGGCAGTCAACTAGAAATAAACGGCAATGATATAATTAATATGGGTTTTTCACCCGGTAAGATTATAGGTGAAATCCTTGATGACCTGCTGGAAAATGTAATTTCAGAAAAACTCAAAAATGAAAAAGAAGAACTAATAGAGTATGTAAGGAGAAAATATGATGCACATACCAAATTGTGAAACAAATGAGATAGAGCTACAGTGCTTTAAAGAAGCACTCATACGCTCGCAAATGCCAAATGATACATACGACGTAGACAAATGGCTCTACGTGCCGAATGAATATACAGAATATCGTTATTTGCTGGGAACAAAGGGAGGAAATCCGCTTATATGCATAGGCATAAATCCATCCACCGCAAAGCCAGATGCCCTTGATAATACATTGAAATCAGTGGAAAGGATAGCTCACCATAATGGCTTTGACAGCTTCATTATGCTTAATGTCTATCCGCAGAGGGCTACTAACCCTGATGATATGGAAAAAAGCTTTAACTTTGAGCTTCATGCCGAAAATTTGAAGGCTTTTGATTATGCGCTCAGTCTATGTAGAGCCGGAAATGCCCATGTGTGGCTTGGGTGTGGTAATATAATCGAAAAGAGAGATTTCCTTGCCAAGTGCCTGATAGACATGAAGCGAATATCAGATAAATATAATGCAAATTGGTATTCATGCGGAAAGGTGTCTATAAAAGGACATCCTCACCACCCGCTATATTTAAAAAAAGATAGTCCGCTTGATTTGTTTGATATAGACAGATATGTGGATAAGTTGCTAAAATAAATGCTTTTGCCTGCGTGCCCTAGTGGTGGCAGGCTTTTTTATTGAAAAAATTGCAAAATATTGGTGTAGTGAAGCTGGTTGAATGTATTGAGCTTTTAAACCGTTTATGATATAATATAAAGTACTTTCGAAGATTTGGCTATTTTGGAGTTGATTTGGATGAGAAGTATAAAAAGGATTGCAACTTCTATTCTGATTATAATGATATTTCTTGCACAGAGTTTTCTTGGTGTGAGTGTAAATGCGATTTCTTATTATGAATATAAGTCGAAGTATGAAAGCTTTATAAACGATGAAAGATGGTGCAACGATGCCAGCTGGGGTAGTGAACAAATGCCATTGCTTTCTACATGGAAGGCATGGGGATGCTGTGCGTATGTAATGGATTATGCATCATATGTTTTTGGTGTGGATGATATATCAGGTTATGCGGTTGAAACAGATGATGTTTCGCAGATAAAATCAGGTGATATTATATATGGCTATGGCACTTGGGATCAACACTACTTTGTTGTGCTTGAAAGAGATGGTGATAAGCTATACACAGCTGAGGGTAGCTGGGCGTCTGCAGTGCGTATATCAGACTCTGCTTACTACATTAATGGAGATTCCATATGCTATACAAGCTACGGCTCTGAAACTGAATTTAAACTTAGCAAGATATATCATTTTGATATAAATAGTGATATAGATATGAGCCTCCAGCCTGAGGTGCCTATTATTACGGTTTATTCTAAAACATCTCAGGATAACACCATTTTTGTATGGTCTGGCACCGCTAACACAACATTAAGAGAATATTATTTATACAATGCCGATACGGGCGAGAAATTGGATGTTGTATCTGATATACGTGACAGAATTTGCTATGCAAGCCTGCCTGCCGGTAATTACGAGATTACACCGGTTGCACTTAATGAGTCATTGGTAAACACAGGAAATTGGTGGAGTGTTGGCGAAACTGTTTCTTTTACGGTGGAAGAAGGCGAAGACAGGGCTGTTAACAGGGTGGACTACAATGGTCACACATATGAATTTTACAATAATAGGTTAACATGGCTTGATGCCAGACAAAAGTGTGAAGAAAAAGGAGGTTATCTTGCCTCTATAACCGATAATGAAGAGAGTGAAGCTTTGAAGAGCTTTATATCTCAGAATGGTATGTACATTGGCGCAATATACGAGCCATTAGAGAGCGAGTGGAAATGGGTAACGCAGGAGTCTTTTGATTATTCAAATTGGAAATCAGAGCAACAAGATAGTGAGTGCGAAACATTTGATGAGCTAGACAGTGAGTACGAGATAGAAGATTTCGATGAAAAGAATTATGGCTTTATCTGCAATGACGGGCTATGGAATAATACTACAAATATTAGCTATGAAATAGACGGATTTATTTGCGAGTATGACACTATTCTTGATGAATATGAATTGCCGGAAAATGCTTCAGACACAGATGAAGTTATAGTAATTTATGGCGATGTTGATGGTGATAAACAGGTAACAATGTTAGACGTGGTAGCTGTGCAGAAGCAAATCGCAAAATTGAGTGAATTTACATATGAGCAGGAAGCTTTGGCTGATGTTAATCATGATGACCTCATAAGTATGCTGGATGTAACCATTATGCAAAGATATATTGCCAGATTGATAGAGGAAATATAGCTTAATATATTTTAGTTATTTTCCCAATTGATGCATAAGGTTGACTGTTTTCATTTGCTTGCAATACTATTTTTATTATGCTATAATGACAACGACTATAATGAGGATGTCTCGAATAAATGAATATTTATATTACTTAGCACAAAAGTGGGGGAGGTGTGTTTTCAGAAGTGAATTATTTTATTTTTATTCCTATTTGGATAGGAATTATGGCTATGCTTGTTAGTAATAATGCTAGCTTTTTTAAGAGTAAGAATGTTCTCGGTACCGAAATTAATCAGATATCCCTACCCATGGCTATTATCGTTTTTTTACCTTTAATTCTTTGTACTGTCTATTCAGAAGTTACCTTTGGAGACGTGCCACTCTATTGTATGTCTTATAATATGTTGGAACCTGACTTCTCTTTGATTAATTGGGAGGATAAGGATCCTGGATTTACATTTGTAAAAATTGTTATAAAAAAGCTATTTGGCGAGGGAGACATACCATTTAAGTTATCTATTGCTGTTCTTCATAGTTTGCCTATAATTTTAGTATTAAGATACTACTCCTCTAATTATATTACATCAATATTTTT
The DNA here is from genome assembly GCA_016296885.1 of Clostridiaceae bacterium. GTDB lineage: Bacteria > Bacillota > Clostridia > Oscillospirales > Acutalibacteraceae > JAEEHZ01. Next base: position 9,891 of record JAEDHT010000017.1, read on the forward strand.
GTTTGTTATGACAAACTTCTTTACAGCTTGGATGATGAATGGTATTAGGCAGTTCCTTGCTGCTGTACTTATTTTTGCGGCAACTCCCTTGTTGCTTAAGAAAAAATACATTCCTTTGATTGTTATAATATTGCTTGCTTCAACTATTCATAACTCTGCGCTACTAATGATACCGGTATCTATAATTGTGCAGGGTAAAGCATGGAATAAAAGAACAGTTATGTTTATACTTATGGCACTTGCTTTGATGTTCATATCCAGCAATAGTCTTTCATTTTTTGACTCTGCACTTGAATCTGCCGGTCTTGGATACTCCATGTCTGCTGCCAGAGAGAGTGGCGATGATGGTACAAGCTTTTTAAGAGTTTTGGTAAATAGTGTTCCAACTATCATTTGCTTTGTATTTAGAAAACAATTGGATACGGAAAACAGGGTTATAAACATTTGTGTTAATATGTCTGTTATAACTACCGGACTATATCTAATATCAATGGTAACAAGTGGTATACTTATAGGTAGACTTCCCTGCTATACCAATATGTATAATTTTATACTTCTGCCATATTTGATAAAAAATGTGTTTAATGAGCAGGACTCAAGAACGATGAATTTAATTATGATAGTTATGTATATCATATATTACGTCTATCAGTCACACTTTGTTAGCGGTCTATTTTAAACTATATTTCAAAGGAAAGCCTTAAGGAAAAGTATTCCTTAAGGCTTCTATATTTGCAGATTCAATATTAATAAAACTAAATAATATGAATAAATATATAGAAAGGTTTGACAATTGTGTAAGATAATGATAATATATGAGTGTATAAAAATATAATGAGGTGATTGAAATGGTTTTTAAGAAAGTTTGTGCGGGACTGTTAAGTGCTTTATTAACAGTTAGTGTTATGTCTGTGTGTGCAGTTGATGCAAATGCTTTGACACCTACATACACTTGCTCAGCAAGCTATAAGACAAGCAAATATTACAAGCAACTTTGTAATGTGAAGCTTACAGGTAATTGTGCAGATGATATTGTTAATATCGCAAGATCCCAAGTGGGTTATCATGAAGGTACCAGCAACAAGGAGTTGGCTGGTGCAGGAACTAAGGTTGAGGGTGTTGAAGGTGGCAACTTTACTGAGTATGGCTACTTCTTTAACAACGGCAAATCAGGTTATGGCTCATGGTGTGCATATTTTGTAAACTGGTGCGCACGACAAGCCGGTATTTCCCCTAATATCATCTATGCTAAGGATGGATACGTAGAGAGTATTTTAAATTACTACAAAAAGGGAATAAACGGTACATGGTATAAGGGACCACATTATGGTGGCACTTATGTTCCTAAAAAGGGTGATATCGCTATAATCGACTTTGTAGGCGACTATAACGGCGGCGACCACATCGGAATAGTTTCAAAGGATGCTAAAGATCTCACATATTTTGATATTATCGGCGGTAATGAAGGCGATACAGTTTGCGATGGTTACTTTGCAGACTTTATGGAAGGACAAAGACACACTGATTCTATTGTAGGTTTCTTCCACCCTGATTACTATAAAAACTCATATGTTGACGATCCTACAAACCCCGAAAACTATGCATCTTCTAGCAGAACGTTAAAGGTTAATTCCAGAGGCGACGATGTTAAGTTCTTGCAGGCAGTATTGTATCAGTTGAAGTATCTCAAAAAGACAAGCGATATAGATGGAGTTTTTGGCAAGGGCACAGAAGAAGCTCTTAAGAGATATCAGAAGGACAGAGGCCTTAAGGATGATGGCATCTATGGAGCCGGCACTCGTGCAAAGATAGAGGCTGACTGGGATATCATTTATGATAAGCTCTTTAATTCACAGATTTCCGGCAATAAGACAGGACTCGTTGGACAAATTGAAGATGCAACATTTGATCATGCTGTCGTAGGCGATGTAAACGGTGATGACGAGATATCACTTGTAGACGTTACAGAGCTTCAGAAGTATATTGCTAAACTCATTAATTCCGATTCATTTGGTACAATGTCACAGCTAGATGTTAACTGCGATGACTCTATCACAGTAGAAGACGTTGTTACTCTCCAAAGACATATCGCAGGTTTGATCAACATATATTAATAACTTGTGTATGGTAATCCCTCTATGGTGTTTAAATCGCCATAGAGGGATGTTTTTTGAGTTTATATATTATATATTAATTCTATATGCCATAGGAGGTTAAGTTGATAAATGACACCATTATCGCTAAATAAACGTCATTTATTTATTTGTACTAAAACAAATATGCATATAACTTATCATAATTAATATGATTTAATAGATTGCTATATATACTTATAAATGCTCCGAAATTAAGAGAAAAATCAGTTAGTAATAATTTAAACTTAGTTATACTGTTGCGGTTATATTAGGTGTTTTTGAGCAAAAGAGAAAGGCCATCGCTGATAATGCGATAGCCTTCTTTATTTGTAGCTTTAAATTATCCTTTAACTGCTCCGCCTGTGATACCCTCAACATAATATTTTTGCATATTGAGGAAGAGTATTGTAATCGGAATAGCAACTACAACAGCTCCTGCGCAGAACTCGAAGTAATAATTCTTGATGTTCTTGTCGTCAGACATCTTATATAGACCGTAGGCAACTGTGTAATTATCTACCTTGTCACCCATGATAATGCGAACGAGAATAAAGTCTGCCCAAGGACCTATAAAAGAGGTCAGAACGGTGTAAACAATAATTGGTTTAGACATAGGAAGTATTATCTTCCAGAAAATCTGATTTCTAGTGGCACCGTCAATAGTTGCGGCCTCGTCAAGCGCTCTTGGAACAGTATCAAAGAAACCTTTTGATATAAAGTAACCAAGGGATGCACCGGCTGAGTAGCAAATTATAAGTGCTGCAAGAGTTCCTGTAAGGTTTACAAGCTTGAGCAAGTTATAAATTGCGATCATTGTCATAAATCCTGGGAACATTCCCAAAATCATTCCAAAGTTCATAAAGAACTTACGGCTCTTAAATCTCAAACGGCTAAATGTGTATGATACCATCAAAACAGAAAGGGTAGAGATGATACATGAACAAATTGAGATGAACAGTGTGTTTAAGAACCATCTAGGATAGTTAAAGGTTTGGTTTGTAAAAAGGTCTACATAATGCTCAAACGTAAAGTTGTGAGGAATTATATAGCTCACATAGTTACCCGGTTCTAGTCTGAATGACTGCATAAGCAACCAGAAGAGAGGGAATATCCACACAGCACCAAGTGCTGTAAGCAAGGTGTAGATAATTGTGTCAGCAATTGACTTTTTAACCTTGTAGCTCTTAATCATGAGAATTCCTCCTCGTTCTTTGCAGAATTACTGAAGTTATAAGTTAGCAGTGAAACACCTGCGCAAACAACAAACACCAAAATACCAACTGCGGCTGCAAGGTTATAGTTGTTCTTATCAAGTGATAGCTTAAACAGCCACGTTACAAGCAAGTCGGTGTTACCTGCGTTATATAGATCAGTTGTGGTTGGCTCACCGGCTGTTAAGAGGTAAATAACATTAAAGTTATTGATATTGCCTATAAACTGTGTGATGAGGTAAGGTGTTGTTACGAAAAGCATATAAGGAAGTGTGATTTTAAAGAAGGTAACAACCGGAGATGCACCGTCTATTTTTGCACTCTCGTATAGCTCTTCCGGAATATTCATCAGGATACCTGATGTAATCAAGATGGTGTATGGAATACCAACCCACATATTAACTAAAATTACAGTTATTCGTGCCGTAAGCGTTTCCGTGAGGAATGGTATTTCATGCTGAATCCAACCAAAATTCATAAATGCTTGGTTTATGATACCTGATTTGTTGAGCATCTGGCGCATAAGAAGAAGTGTAACAAATTGTGGTACAGCGACAGAGAGAACAAACAGGGTTCTAAAGAAAGGCTTAAAACGTATGCCTTTTTTATTTATCATAAGAGCAACTATCATACCTGCAATGTAGTTTGTGAAGGTAGCGAAAATTGCCCAAATAAATGTCCATTTTGTGAGAGATATAAATGTGGCTGCTTTTTTTGCGTTGCCACCAAATATACTGTGGAAGTTTTCAAGTCCTACCCACTGGAATGATGAAGCAGGGTGCTGGTGAAAACTATCAAAGCTTGTGAAAGCAATGAGAATCATAAATATAAGTGGTACTACGGTGAACACACCAACTAATATAGATGGGAATGTAAGCATAGTACAATGAAATCTGCTATCTAAAAGCTCTTTACATTCCTGAATAAACGATATAGGCTTTTTACCGCTTTTTACGGTTTTTTCAACTTGTGCAGCAGATTTAGTAGATACAACATAGATAGCAAAAAATGCTATAGTAATAAATAATGTAAGCAAGCCGAAGAGCATTATAAGCATTGAATTACTTGCATCAGCGAGTGTAACGTCTATTCTTGTGCCCTTTTCCGTGTCTAAAACAGTTTCGATAATCTTTCTGTGCACGGTGCCGAGGGAAAGCATCTCTGAAATATATTGCCAGCCAAAGGTTATCATATATGCTACATAAGCAACCTCAGCAACGAGAAATAGTATTCCTTTTATAATCTGACCTCTGACTGCATTACCAAATCCCATAATTATGTAGGATAGCTTAGTTGCAAAGTCACCATCAGCAAATCTTTTGCCAAAATTATAGAAGCTGTTTCCTATGGCAAAGAAAAATGCGAAGAGAACTTTTGGTATGCCGACAAAGAAGGATTTTACTTTGTATAATGCTTTCTGAAAAGCATTCATTGATTGATAATCCATACCATTCATGAACAATATTCTCCTTTGTCAATGAAATTATTTTTGTTTTTTAGAATTCGTGCAGAGCCGAAGCTCTGCACGAAAGGTTTTAAAAGTAAATTATTGTGTTTTTAACAATCAGATATCGTTTGTAGCCTCAAGACAAGCGTCGAGCTGTGCCTTAAGAGCGTCATCGCTAAGGTCTGCACCGATCTCAGAGATGTAGAGACCAACTGCCTTGTGAGCATTCCAGAAACCGCTTGCGATAGACTTCTGTGGGATAGAATACTTAGCCTGCTCGCTAACAGCCTTCAATACTGCGTTGTTTAAAACAACGTCAGACTGTGCTGCTTCGAGGTTTGAAGGACCGATCTTGAACTGCTCAGCCTTCTCTGTCTGGCAATCTTTGCCTGTGAGGAACTCTGCAAGAGCATGAGCTGTGTTAGGGAATGCAGAACCGCTCTTTACGCCCAATACTTTGTAACCAAAGAGGTTGTAGATTTGTCTATCTTCGCCGTTTACGTTGATTGTAGGAAGCTTAGCTGCGCCCATCTTGTCGCCAAGAAGAGTCTCGATTGCTGGAACGTCCCATGTGCCATCGATGATAGCTGCTGCATCTGTGCTGAATGCAGATACTGCAACGTCTGTGCCAGCAGAAACAAGTGTGCCGGACTGGAAGAGATCACCAAATGCCTTTAATGTTGCGATAACAGTAGCCTCATCATTCTCAAATGTGTGATTCTCTGTGCCTGTAGCATAGTCATGCTCAATTCTGAGACCGCCTGTGAATGTGAAGAGACATGCATAGAAGCCGTCGCCTGCGTTTACATAGATCTTTTTGCCTGCAGCTGCTGCTACTTCGCACATTTTGTCAAGGCTCTTTACATCTTCTTCAGAGAGAACAGAGTTATCATAGAATGTGATGTAGGAGTTATCAGCTGTGAGAGGATATGCACAGAGGTTACCCTCGTATGTTGCAGCGTCAACTGCACCTGCGTCATTAGCTGCAGATACTGCGCCAAAGTTTCTTACATAATCAAGTGAACCGGAAGTTACGAAAGCTTCGAGCTGATCGCTTGGGAAAGCAAAAAGATCAGCTGCTACAGACAAGTCGTTTCTTACCTGTGCCTGAGCTTCGCTTTCTTCACAAAGACCAACTTCGATGTCCATAGTAACGTCTGGATACAATGCTTTGAACTTATCAACCTGAGACTTAAGGATATCCTGCTGTGTGGATGGACCCCAAACCTTAAGTGTGATGTTGTCTTCTCCACCGAGATCCCAAAGACCTGTCTGCTCAGCAGAAGCTGTGCTCTCTGTTGTGTCAGACTTAGAAGCTGTGGATTCTGTCTTAGAACTTGTGTCGCCACCGCAAGCTGCGAAGGATGCGATGATCATCATAGCGGCAATAACAACCGCTAAAACTTTCTTTGTCATAGTAATGACCCTCTTTCTTTAAATTTCTTCAGAGATGTCGCTCTGAATCGCTTTTGACGGAAAGCAGACCGCACGGAACACTTTCCTATCGCAGTTGAATTATACCATATACTTATACAAATTTCAAGTGTATATTTATGGATTTATCACAAATTATTTAGCAAATATTTTGAATATTTTTTAAATTTTGTATTTGTGGTTACATAAATTTTCTTTTGACGTTTCTATTATTTACAGTACAACAATATTTATGTTATAATGCTACAAGAAAAACTTGTGAAAAATTTGGAGCAATTTTATGGATAATCAAGCGAATTTTAAACCATTATGCGATAAATATAGAAAATGCAGTGGATGTCAGTTGCAAAACATGGAATATGAAAGGCAGTTGGCATGGAAAAATGCCCAGATTAAAAGAAAAATAGGCTCCTTTTGCAAGGTTGAACCAATCATCGGAATGGATTATCCGAATAATTATAGAAATAAACTCAATCTTTTCTTTAAAAATTCAAAATCAAACGGAATGATAGCAGGTATATATCAATCTGCTAACGAGGGAATAGTGGGCATTGATGATTGTATGATTTGTGATAAACAGACAACAGAAATCATACCAACTCTTCTAAAGCTTATGAAAAGCTTTAAGATTAAGCCATACAATACTGATGAGCACACCGGATACATCAGAAATGTAATAATTCGCAAGGGAAACAAAACTGGCGAAATTGCACTTTTATTTATTGTAGGGAAGAAAGAAAACCGCTTTAAACCTGCTTTTATAAATGCTCTTTTAAAGTCGCATCCTAATATAAAGACTATTGTGCTTAATTTTAACGACGCTAAGCGTCTTTACAATGGCGAGAGAATTGAAATTCTTTATGGTAACGGAAAAATAGCTACTGAGCTGTACGGAAAAACATTTAGAATTTCGCCGGATGCATTTTGTCAGGTTAATTCTGCTCAGACAGAGATACTTTACTCAACAGCACTGGACAAGGCTGATCTTAACAAAAACGATGTAATGATAGATGCATATTGTGGCAGCGGAACTATTGGTATAGTTGCCTCTGACAAAGTGAAAAGGGTTATTGGAGTGGAAATCAACTCCTTTTCCATAGCTGATGCCAAAGAAAATGCTCAGATAAACAACGTGAATAATATTGAATTTTTCTGTGATGATTCTGAGAGGTTTATGCAACAAAATACAGACTGCGGAGCAAATGTGGTGGTGACTGACCCGCCTAGGGCAGGGTGCAGTAAAAAATTCTTAGATGCTATTTGCATATTGTCTGCGCAGAGAGTTGTGTATATTAGCTGTAATGTGGATTCGCTTGCTCGTGATTTAAGCTATCTTTCAAAAAGAGGCTATAAGGCGAAATTTGCACAAGGTGTTGATATGTTTCCTTTTACAAAGGGTATAGAGACAATAGTGGTGCTGGAAAAAACAAATTAATATAAAAGACGAACGGAGCTGTCGCATTAAGGTTAATATGCACGAATAAACGAGGCTGTTTTCAAAATCGGCTCCCTCTGACGAGGGAGCTGTCGAGTGAAACGAGACTGAGGGAGAGAAAAACTGCATTTTTGCAGGATTTTTACCTTTTCTCTCCCTCCGTCAAAACTTCGTTTTGCCACCTCCCTCATCAGAGGGAGGCGCAAATTGTGCAAATTGCTTCTAACGCAACAGCTCCTTTTTATTTTATGCCACTTGATGCAAGAATTAGATTTTTCTGAAAAATGCGTCAAAAAGGGTATAGTTTGTATTACTGCACACCTCCACACCCTTGCACAAAAAACCAAACAAAAATCCCCCAAGCCGAAAGGCCTAGGGGAATTTTGATTAAAAATTAAGTTTTAATTATCAGTAAACTGATAATTAAGCTCTCTTCTTAGAAACGAGAACTACAACTGCTGCTGCGAATACGAGCATCATAGCAACTGTAGCAACGTCGCCTGTTACAGGAGCCTTGTTTTCGTCAACCTTATCAGAGCTTGTGTCTGTGCTTGTGTCTGTGCTTGTGTCAACTGGCTTATCTGTTGTTGTGTCTTTGTCAGACTCGTCAACTTTTACGCACTCAACTTTTGCTTCAGCTGTAACGCCGGATGTGATGTCGTTCTTAGCAACACCATCAGCAGCCTGGAGAGTCTCAGGATCGATTGTTACGTCAAAGAGCTCTTCAGATGCGAAAGAAATCTTTGTGTCTTCTACATCTTTCTTAACGTCGAATGTGATCTTGATAAGAGCGCCGCCCTTAGAGAAATCACGACCGTTAGCACCGTCAGCAGCGTTGAAAAGAACTGTGCCAGCCTCGTTGAGGTTTGTTGTACCGCTGTTGAATACAGGATACTCTACGCTTCTTACGTTAGCGATGGAGAGAACTTCTGCATCATACTTAACAGTAGCGTTGATAGCTGCTACATAATGAGTGTCGTCACCATACTTAAGAGAAGCTGTGTAGATAACCTTGTCGCCCTCATGGAGAACGCCTGTGCTTGCGTCTGCTTCGTTTGCTGCGGATGCGTTTACGATGCAAAGACTAGCCATTGTAATGATTGCAAGGATAACGCTGAGTAACTTTTTGGACATAATAGTTTTCCTCCTAAAAAATATAAATGTTTTTATGAATACCTAATTGAAAATTAAACTCAAAGGCGGATGAAATCAAACAGAAAAAGCAAGGCAATTCAGTGCAAATATTATCATAGAAATTATTACAAATAATCGTGATAAGATCAAATCTAATATCATTACTTTATCACACATGCTTAGACGCCTGATATCACCAACATTCGACCTTAAGCCCAATCGGTGAATTCATTGACACGATTATAGCATACGCTTTATCAAAAATCAATCTTTTTTTATATTTTTTTAAAAAAAAATCGAAATTTTTTAAAAAAAGAGCAAAAATACAGCTTAAAAAGCGTGTGTTATAGCAAATGGTAATTGTTTGATACCAAAATAACAGTTAATCGTAGCCATTAAGATTGTGTGATTGCCAGTTCCATGAGTCGGCGCACATATCATTTAAATCATATTTTGCTTCCCATCCGAGCATTTCCCTCGCCTTTGAGGCGTCTGCATAACATTCTGCAACATCACCCGGGCGACGAGCTTTTATTTGATAAGGAATTTTCAAATTGTTGGCACTTTCAAATGCTTTTACGATATCCAAAACTGAATACCCCTTGCCTGTTCCAAGATTAAATATCTCTACGCCATTGTTTTTCTCTGCGTATTGTATTGCTTTCACGTGACCTTTAGCCAAATCTACAACATGGATATAGTCACGCACGCCGGTACCATCCGGAGTGGGGTAATCATTACCGAACACGCCAAGCTCTTTCAGCTTGCCGGCTGCAACCTGAGTGATATATGGTAACAGGTTGTTAGGAATACCATTTGGATCCTCGCCGATTCTGCCACTCTTGTGAGCACCTATTGGGTTGAAATATCTCAAAAGTACAACTGATAAATTTTTGTTAGCAGTTGCGGCATCTGTGAGTATCTGCTCTATCATAAGCTTTGTAAAGCCATAAGGGTTTGTGCAACCTGTTTTCATATCTTCTACAAGCGGTACTTTCTCCGGTACACCATACACGGTGGCAGAAGAGCTAAATACAATCTTGTTTACATTATGCTTCTCCATAACCTCCAGAAGGGTCAATGTTGTATCGAGGTTGTTGCGATAATACATAATTGGCTTTGCGCAAGATTCACCCACAGCTTTGTAACCGGCAAAATGAATAACTGCGTCAATTTCATTTTCATTAAAAAGCTTATCAAGTGCATCCTTATCAGCTACATCTATATTATAGAAAGCAGGAGCTTTTCCTGTAAGCTCTTTTAGACGATTGAGTACCTCAGGCTTGCTGTTAGAATAGTTGTCAGCAATAACAACATCATACCCTGCTTCACAAAGCTCCACATATGTGTGAGAGCCAATGTATCCTGCACCACCGGTGCATAAAATTTTTCCCATAGGGGGGTCACCAGCCTTTCAATTAATATGTGTGGAATAAAATGTGCTGATTATCGAATAAATATGTAGTAAAAAGCTAATAATACTTGAGCACATTTCCTACAGATGAATTATATCATACGAGCTGATAATTTAAAAGAAAAATTTTATAAATTTTTTTGTTGACAAACATTGGTAGTTGTGGTATCATATGTAGGCAATATTGGGCTATAGCCAAGCGGTAAGGCAACGGACTTTGACTCCGTCATCTCGCTGGTTCAAATCCAGCTAGCCCAGCCAGAAAAAAGTTCAAGTCTATGACTTGAACTTTTTCACTTGTATTAGAGTATCTGTGGAATATTTTGTTTAAACCGAGAGAGTACAGATAGAAAGTTTTGGAAACGCTTTGACAAAGCGTATTTTTTATATATAGGAGTAAATTATGGGATTGTTTGAACTAATCTTCATATCAGTTGGTTTAGCAATGGATGCATTTGCAGTGTCTGTATGCAAAGGGCTTAATATGAAAAAAATAAATTTTGTGCATGGGGGCATAATTGCTCTTTCCTTTGGGCTTTTTCAAGGTGTTATGCCACTCATAGGGTATATGCTCGGCACAAATTTTGAAAAATACATAACCACATACGACCATTGGCTGGCATTTGGGTTGCTTGCGTTTATTGGCGGAAAAATGATTTTCGACGTTATCAAAAGCAAGGATGACGATGAGGGCTTGTCAAATAAATTCGATGTAAAAGAGCTTCTAATCCTATCAGTTGCCACAAGTATAGATGCACTTGCCGTGGGCATTACCTTTGCTTTTTTGAATGACAATAATATAATATTTTCTGTAAGCGTTATAGCAGTTATCACTTTTGTCCTTTCGTTTGCAGGGGTGGTGATAGGGAATACCTTTGGTGCTAAGTTTAAGGAGAAAGCGGAGATTTTTGGTGGTGCTATTCTGATCTTGATTGGTATAAAAATACTTATGGAACATCTATTTGTAAAATAAAAAGGAAGTTATCGGCTGGCATGGTCGATAGCTTCCTTTTCTATATATTATATTTTTTTAAAAACAAATCCGCCCTCGGTGCAAAACACGAGATATCCATCTTCTATCTTAATATTTATAATCTCATCACCGAAATTTATAGTATCATTTTCAATTTTACCTGATACAACTTCGTTTGATTCGTTATTAGTATGTAATTCTACAATGCCACTTTCGTTAATCACTAAAGTTTGTTGTAATTCGGGGTCGCTTTGTGCTATATCCGCATAATTTAGTGATGGAAGTTCTTTTTTCATCTGCAATTCAAAGTCTATTATTTTTTCTGAATCATAGCTACCGGCGATAAGCCACTTTCCCTCATATTTCATTTCATACACCTCTTTTGCTTCTAAATTTTATGCCCGTGTGATTGATATGCACACGGGCAAAGTTTTTCATTTTTATTTTTCTGTTATAAAGAATATTCCGGCGGTATATGGACCGCAATGAGAAGATATTGTGCAACAGGCAGTGCAAACAAAAACTTCAGAAAAAATATTCTTTTCTTTTATATATTCTACTATTTCAGATACATCTTCATCTTTAAGACCGGCATGGGTAAAATAAACCTTATCAGGAATTATTCCCTCAAATAGTGAAAGCTTGTAGTCAATATATTCTTTAAAGGTTGCCACATATTTGCCTCTGAATTTCTTTCCAACGGTCATTGTGCCGTGGTCATCATATGAAATCTCAATGCATGGCTTCAATTTAAGAAGATTTGCACCAAGTGCCACCAGCGACGAGCATCTGCCACCTGCAGCAAGGAAGTTTAACCTATCAAGAATAAAGCTTCCATGAATTCTAGATGAATAATCTTCTAGAAGTGGTAATATCTCTTCAACTTTCTTACCCTCTTTTGCAAGCTCCACAGCCTTAATCGCTATTAGGCCTGTCCCGGTAGATAGATTTCTGCTATCAAATGGATGGAGCTCAGGAATCTGCTTGCTTAGGATCATTGCATTTTGATAACACGCAGAAAGCCCCGAACCAATATTAAGATGAATAATCTCGTATCCGTCATTGATGAATGGTTCAAAAAAATCTTTATATTCGCCAATGCTGATAGATGCTGTTTTTGGGAGTTCACCTGTTTCGTCAAATTTATTGTAAATGTCTGACGGTGTTATATCCACATTGTCATAATGACTCGTGTCATTATAGTTAATATGAAGCGGAATTGTACGTATACCATATTTTTGTAACAATTCCGGTGTCAAGTCACACGTACTGTCAGCAGTGACAATTATTTTATTTGGCATTTAACATTAACCTCCGCAGAAAATAATAGGATGTATTAGTCTATTTTTTTAGTTCTAACTTCTTCTAAAATCTTTTCCACAAACTCATCTATACTCATTGATCCGATATCGCCAAGCTTACGTGAACGTATCGAAATAACGTTGTTTTCTATATCCTTATCTCCGGCAAGCAACATATAAGGAACCTTTTCGAGCTGAGCTTCTCTGATTTTGTATCCTATCTTTTCGCTTCTGCCGTCTACTTCGCATCTGATGCCATGTGCTTCCAGCTTTTCTCTTACCTCATTTACATAATCAATATGTCTGTCTGCTATAGGTAAAAGCTTAACCTGAACCGGTGCAAGCCATGTTGGGAATGCGCCTGCATATTTTTCAATGAGGAGAGCAAGTGTTCTCTCATAGCAACCGATAGATGTTCTGTGAATAATGTAAGGGTTTTTCTTTGTGCCATCCTTATCCACATATTCCATACCAAACTGTTTGGAAAGCATTTGGTCAATTTGGATTGTGATGAGGGTGTCTTCCTTACCAAAAACATTTTTTATTTGAATATCGAGCTTTGGACCATAGAAAGCGGCTTCTCCGATACCAACCTTATAAGGAATTTCGAGATGATCGAGAATTTGCTTCATAATGCCTTGAGCTTCGTCCCATTGCTCCTTTGTACCGAGATATTTTTGTGTATCTTCCGGATCCCACTGAGAAAATCTATAAGAAACGTCTTCGTATAGGCCGAGTGTCTTTAACATATAAATAGCAAGCTCTAAGCATCCCTTAAACTCACTCTCGAGTTGTTCAGGTGTGCACATTAGGTGACCCTCAGAAATTGTGAACTGTCTTACTCTGATAAGACCATGCATCTCACCGCTGGACTCGTTACGGAACAGAGTAGAGGTTTCGTTGAGGCGCATTGGAAGATCTCTATAGGATCTGCCTCTGTTGAGATATGCTTGATATTGGAAAGGACAAGTCATTGGTCGGAGTGCAAAACATTCTTTGCCGTCTTCCTCGTTGCCCAAAACAAACATACCATCCTGATAGTGATCCCAGTGTCCGCTTATCTTATACAAATCGCTCTTTGCCATATATGGAGTTTTTGTGAGCTGCCAGCCTCTCTTTTGCTCTTCATCTTCTACAAAACGCTGTAACAACTGAATTATTCTTGCGCCCTTTGGCAAAAGAATTGGCAAACCCTGACCAATAATATCGGATGTAGTGAAAAGCTCCAACTCTCTGCCGAGCTTGTTGTGATCACGTTTTTTTGCTTCTTCAAGCATTGTGAGATGAGCCTCAAGCTGTGATGCCTTAGGAAAAGCTGTACCATACACTCTGCAAAGCTGTGCCTTTGATGCATCTCCACGCCAATATGCGCCTGTACAGTTAGTGAGCTTGATTGCTTTGATTGCAGACACATTCATAAGGTGTGGACCTGCGCATAGGTCTGTGAACTCAGCTTGTTTATAAAAGCTTATAGGCTCTCCTTTATCTGAGTGCTCTTTAGCAAGCTCTACTTTGTATGGCTCTCCCATTTCTTCGAGCATCTTGATTGCTTCATCAGGATGTAACTCAAACTTTTCAAGCTCAATGCCACTTTTTACAATTGCTTTCATCTCTTGCTCGATTTTTTCCAAATCTTCAGGAGAAAAAGCCTCTTTTACATCGAAATCATAATAAAAACCGTTGTCGATAGCAGGGCCAATAGCAAATTTTGCTTCAGGATACAATCTCTTAACTGCTTGTGCAAGTATGTGTGATGCTGTATGCCAGAAAGCCTTTTTGCCTTCTTCATCGTCAAATGTAAGTATCTCAACCTTGCTGTCGGTAGTTATAGGTGTTCGTAAATCGCAAACTATATCATTAACCCTCGCTGCACAAGCTGCCTTGTATATGCCGCCGCCAAGCGACTTGGCTATATCAGCAACGGTGGTACCATTTTCAAATTCCTTTTCAATTCCGTTTTTTAATTCTACCTTAACCATTTTTTTCTTCCTTTCATATAGAATTGAGTTTTTGATATCATATAAAATATGATTTTATATCAATCCGGCAATTTTTCTTTGCATATATGTAACATCCTGCATGGAAATTTCACCGTCTGAATCTACATCTGCTATAGCCTTTTGACCATCAGTAAATTCTGTGAGGCTTGCAATATATCTTTGCAGTGCGACCACATCTTCCATTGAAAGCACCTTGTCGCCGTTTATATCCCCGGGAACATTTGCCACTATATAATTCAAATTATTCTTTGTAACATATTCATAACCCATTGTGCCGGGTTCTACAAAAAATAAAGTTTCTTTACAGTCGGAAAATGCGTCTGTGCCTATATATTTTATACTCTTAGTCAGTGTAAGCTCTTCTATATTGGAACAGCCCTCAAAAGCATTGTCTCCAATATATACTATCTCACAGTTTAAAAAGTCGATATCAGAAAGTCCGCTTTGTGCAAAGGCATATTTGCCTATGTAAAACAAATTTTTTGGGAGAGTGACACTTTCAACACTCTTATTATAGAAAGCGCCATCGCCAATCTGTGTAATATTAGATGGCACGTTTATTATGACATCGTTGCCACTATATTTAACAAGTATACCATTTATAACAATAAATTCTTCATTGATAGCAGAAAGCCAAGGAGTGCTCTCAAAAGCGTTCATACCTATATAATTTAACTTACTGCCATATGTAATTTCATTTAACGATGTGCATCCTGAAAATGCTTCATCGCCAATTTCTAAGAGATTTTCGTTGCATATTATGCTCTCAACACCAACATTTCCATAAAAGGCACGTGGGGCTACAGAAACAGCATTCTGTGGCAATTCAAACCCCGACAAATCAGGACTGCCTCCTATAACTATGTTATTGAGCATTTTTACATCATCTTTAATAGCTTCAAACCACTGGGTGCCATTAAAGGCATAAGCTCCAACTTTTGATATGCTCTCATGGCCACCTATTTCCATAAGTCCATCACAGCCGTAAAAGGCATAGTCACCCACATAATAGACATTGTCGCCAAAGTCCACGCTTATGATTTCACTGTGATTTTCAAATACATGATCATCAATTTCATACACATTATCGGGAATTACAATAGTAGAATTGTAACCTTTGTATTCTACAAGCACACCGTTCTCGACTACAAAGTCATTTTCTTCTGCGTGTGCTGTTATTACAAGCGAGCTACAGAGAGTTACCATGCACACGAGGCATACAAGCTTCTTTATTGAATTTTTCATATATGCCTCCTTAGTGCAAATGTGTTGTATATCACTGATTTTGTTCTTCTTCAATGTCTTTTATAAGTTTATCTATCCAGCTGAGATCTTCTTCACCATCGTCTGGTTCATATTCAACAGGCTTAGATGCTGAATCAACGCTTGGTGTAGAGCCGGCTCTCACGCTTTCGTCAAATAATGAAGCGTTGCTCTGATTATTATGTGCTGATGGGACGTTTTTATCCTCAATTACATCAGATGGGGTATTTTCCATTACGTTTTGTGTTGAATTAGCATTTGTTCTGTTATTGTTTGCGTATTTTACAATGCTTTCATATGAGGATTTCTCTTTTTCTTTCTTGGGTTTTACCGGCCCAAAATACTCTTCTTCGGAAGAAAAGTCTTCATCATCATCCAGCATAAAGCTTCCGGCAATCTTTGCGTTAAGTGTGATTTCCAGAAGAAAAGTTAATGCAAATAGGGAAACCGATAATGCAATAAATTCTGGAATTCTTTCATTAAATACGAAAGGAGCTTTACCGCTTAAGATTGGCATAAACTCTTTTATGCACCACATAAATGTTAGTGTAATGCCCGGCATACCAAAGATAAAGCAACATTTTACAGATTGCTTTGTTGGGATGCCTGCATAGATGCTTGCACAATAAAACATAAATATGAGCAAAAATACGATGCTTAATATGTCGTAAACTTCTGTAGATGCCACAGCCACGGTGGTGTAGGAGATAAAACGATTAACGAGCTCTAAAGCGAACATTAGCACCGGTGCAAGGGTCATAATAGGTGCGGCAGTTACAGTGTAATTGCCGGTGAGTGCGTTTATGCCGAGTAGTACAAACACGATTGCAGAAAGCAGGGCGGATCCCGCCAGAAGAATTTTCAATATTTCTAGCTTTTCATCAAAGAGGTAAGAAACACCTGTTACTCCGTAAAACGCAGTAGCCACAGCGGATATGCAAAGCAACACGCCTGATGCAAAATTCTTTTTTGGTTCATATTCACGCACAGTATAACGGTCGTTGCACGCAATTATAATCACACCCAATGCCATGAGTAATGTGACAGCGACTCCGGCTATCATAAACCCAAAGGGATTGGCTCCTGATATAGACTGAAACATCTGGATTCCCAGCGCAGATAAAAATGTTGGTATAAAAACAATCCACGAAGATTTAAGCTTCATAAAAACAGACCTTTCAAAAATATTAGTTATATATGTACACAAAAAATCATATTATTAAATGATGGTATAACAGATATATTTTAGAGCAAATGAACATCAATGTCAACTAAAATAAAAAAAAGGCGGTAAAAAAATGAGAAAAAGAATACTAGCAGCAATACTTGCATATACGATCACAGCGGCACTACCACTTTTTATCACAGCAAAGATAAGTGGTGACAAGGAACTCTTTGCGCTTTCTCATACAAAGGGCATAACTTTCAATGCCGCGAATACATCTTCTACTTCGTCAAAGAGCAATACAAGCTCTGATAATCTTGAAAACAATGAAAATAAAGCGAGCAAATTAAGTACATCAAATAATTCAAAAGCTGATGATGAAACAAACGTAGATCTTAAAGGTATAAAAAAGTATAAAGACTTCAAAATAAAGGACACATCTACCAATGAGATTGTTACTGTAAAGGACAAGGATTTCATAATAGGTGGCACAGCGGCGGAGGTACCATCCACTTTTCAACCCGAAGCGATAAAAGCCCAGATGGTGGCTGTATACACCTACTACTCCCGTCAGAGGCAAAGCAACCGTGAGGGAGACAATTTAGATTATGACTTTAGTGCGGACCTTTCTATAGGGGAAAAATATTTGACCGATGAGCTGTTTAAAGAGCGCACCGGCGATAACTATGACAAGGTGATTAAAGTGTATAAAGATGCTGCGGAGGAGGTGTATGGCGAGCTTGTGGAGTATGATGGCGAGGCGGCACTCACCGTGTTTTATGCAATATCAGGAGGAGTCACCGAAAAGAGCGAAAACGTCTTTGTGCAGGCGTTGCCATACCTCACAGATGTAGCAAGTCCTTATGACACCGAGGCTCCCGGATACAAGACGGAGGAATATTTTACTGCCGATGAGGCACAGCAGATTATAGAGTCAAATTTTCCTGACGCAAATCTGGGTGAAAATCCATTTGATTGGTTTGAGATAACCGAGCGCACATCATCAGGCACTGTTATGCAAATGTCTATCGGGCAGGGTGAATACACAGGTTTAGAGGTGAGAAATGCATTTTCATTAAGAAGCAGTGATTTTGATGTGGTGTATTCAGAAGAAAACTTTGTGTTCACTGTGAGAGGCTATGGGCACAATGTTGGGCTTAGTCAATATGGTGCAGAGTTTATGGCACAGCAGGGAGCAACATACAAAGAGATATTAAGCCACTATTATCCCGGAACAAGCATTGTTGAGGTTTAAATAAGTTTATCTTTTATATTTAGTGATATCAAAAAAGAACCGTATACATAAAATAGAACACATATATTAAGGCGACTGGATATACTAAAGGAACTCTAAATTTAGTTGTACATTTCTTGGTGAATAGTAATGTTCAAAATAAAGTAAATATAGGAATAAGAAAAAGGCTACCGCACATCCGTATTTTCGGATTTGCGATAGCCTATTTTGTTATGGTGGAGACGATCGGGATCGAACCGACGACCTCTTGAATGCCATTCAAGCACTCTCCCAGCTGAGCTACGCCCCCACAACGAAAACTATTATATCATCAAAAAACATTTTGTCAATATCGTATATGCAAAAAAATAAATGATATATAAAATTATTATGAAAAAATTTTATTTTGTTATTTGTGTTTAAATTATAAAGTAAATGTATTATGTTAGAAGACATTACTGTGTTTATAGTAAATATTATACATTGTTGTCAAGATTTTCTATCTAGTTATTGTACAAAAACACTAATGTGATATTGAAATGATAATGGTCATATGTTAAAATAAATGTGTAATTAATACTTGGGAGGCATAATTTATTAGAAAAAATATTGCAATTTTTATCAATTTTAGTTATAAGGTAGGTGATGAAGCTAAAATTACTGTTTAGTTTTAAATTGTTCTGTGGAAGGCATATCAAAAAACAAAATACATAAGCATACAAATCAGTTAACCAAGCACAACAGAAACTAACTTGATCCACTATAATGTGCATGGCTATGCTCTGATTTAACAAAAAGCCAAATCAGAACGAAATTTATTTTGTGTAAAATATTGATTTATATAAACATATATGGTAAAATACAAGCGTAAATTTATATTCGAAGGAGGAATATATTATGAAAAAAGTTATTGCTATATTGCTGTCAGTTATGATGATAGTTTCTACTTCTGTAGTTGCTGTTAACGCTGAAGAAATTAGAAACATCTTTGACGCAAAATTGCAAGAACAGAAAGTTGAAGAGGTTTTAGACCTTGGGGCTTCTTCAGGAGTAACTGAGGATAAATCTGCACTAAGCGATGTAGCCTCAGATGAGAAATCGGAGAAGGGCGCAGGTGAAAATTTCACAATCGAAGAAGTTACATACTCTGCTGATCTCCCTAAAACCATAAAAAACGGAAACACATATCTTACACATACAAAATCTGCTCGCTTGTCTATCCGTTTTGATGTTCACGCAAGCGCAAGCGCTACCAATGGTACACTTGTTGTGCCACTTGATGGCGTGTTTGATACCTCAAAGGCACTTGTATCTTCAACTGCCAGCGATTCTTACTTTGTAAACTTTAAATACAGAGTTGGCGGTGGCGCTGAGACTGTTGCTACTGTGCATAATGGCAAGATTGCAGGAATTGATGGTACAAATAAGCACCTTGAGATTCCAATCACATCTCCAAGCACAGCTGAGACCAATCTTAACTGCTATGTTTATGCAGATTTTAATGATAAGTTCAGAGCTTTAGTTCCAAATGATAACATTATGGCTATCCCTGGATATTATATGGTAGAAAACGGCTCTGTCATTTCTACAAGCGCAACACCACTCTATCTTGGCCATGAAACATTATTGGAAGAAAAATATGGTGGCTTTAATTTTAACGATCCAATCAAAGAGCCTGAGTATCTTGATGAAGATGAAAAAGATCTCACATACTATATATTCAAGGGCTATGAAAATCAAAGCTTCTCTCCGTATAATTATTTATCTCTTGATACCGATGGTTTGTTTTCAAATTCAGAAAGTATCAAACTTGAAGACACAGATTATCCGCTTGTTGTCGAGATTACTATACCAAAGGGTATAGAGATTATTTCACATACTCCCAAAAATTCATCAGACCCATCATCATATAGTAAAACCGGTAGCATTAGCACAGGATATACTATAACTGAGAAATATGCAACCGGTATCGGTGGTTCTACAACAAATGGCTATGGTACTGAGCCTGCACGCTACAAAGAATTTAGGTATTTATTTAATAGTGTATATTATAACGTTCCATCTAATTCAACATTAAAGGGTGGAGATAGGGTTATAGTTAAATATAAGATTACAGCATACACTAAGGATGGTGTTGAGGTAACTGAAAGAGAATATAAGTTAACTATTTTGGATCCTGTTCAGGATTTGAATGATGAAGCTTTCTCTTTTAATGACCCTGCCAGAAATCTTACAAACCGTATTACACTCGATCTAAGTGCTCCTACAATTGTGTCAACTCAGACTGTTTATTCAGATGGTTTGACCAACGAAGGCGTTCTTCCGATAAAAGGTTTTGAGCTTTCATGGATTAACGACCCTACACTGCCTGTAAACATTAAGACCATTACGAACTACTTTAACTGTTCTGCAGATTTTGAAATATATATAACTAAGGGTAACACAACAAGAAGTGTGTCAAGAACGGATATAAATTTCAATAAATCTATGAACATAGGCACAGAGGCTTCTTCTGATGCTAACTATATCAAGCTCGAAACAGGCGAGTGGATCTCTAAGATAGTTGCTAAGCCGTATTATAAAGAAGGTTCAACTAAGGTTTATGGAATAGAAGGAAAAAACTCCAGTATCGCATATTCTGATGACCGTGATCCTATTAAGCTTACATATGCAACACCTGTGGATAATAAAAATATGGCAACCGGTCTCCCGGTAAATGATGGCGACAAATCTCATGTAACATATGAGCTTAGATATGAGCCAAATTATACTATTAACGGTGAGAATAAAGTCGATATTGTTGGTGATAACGACTCCAGTGGATATATAAAGGCTGAAGGTGAGGATATATTCTATATTGTAGGTAAGGCATATCACAATGCGTACATACAATCTAAAGGCTCCTATGCAACCATTAATCCATTGAGCGGTTCAGAGACAAAAGCTCTGGAATCTGTTATGTATCTTTCAAATACTAAACAAGCCCAAACCCAGTATGTTCAGGGACTGGCTTCATGTATTTGGGAAACACCTATCGTAGTTGCTGAGCTACCGGTAGGAGTTAAGTTCAACACAAATAGCTCAAAGGTAACCTCAACAGGAACAAACAAGTATAGAATAGTAGAAGGAACAAAGACTGTTGATATTGAAATACTTAAAGAAGTAAACGGTAAGCAGGTTTGCAGATTTACTGTTGATATTAGAAATAATGCAGGTGTAAAAACAGGTGTTCCTCGTTATGATAACTACGGCTACAGTGACAGTTCGAGGTCAGTTAGTGTAACTATTCCATTTATTGCAGACAGCAGAGTTATAGGTGGATATCAAAAAGCAACACTCTACACCTCTGATGCATCCGGTAAGGAATTTGGTGTAATTCAAAATAAATGTAGCTTTAAACCTGAGGCTGTGTCATCTTATGTACTTGACGTAAACGACTATGATGGTGACGGCTCAACTACAGACTATGTCGGCAAATTTGAGAATGTAGGTCTCTTTAATGTATCAGCATCATATCAGGTAGACTGTAAGACACAATATAAAGTTGGCACACAGTGGAAAGATGCTACCGAAGAACCTATTTCTGCAATAATTGGCGGAGAAACTGATTTTAGAGTTATTATTACAAATGCAGGTAACTGTATCATTACAAACATCAATATTAAAGACACATTCCCTAACTTCTACACAGGAGGTTCAACATACGTTGACAATTCTCTTGAGATAGCTGTTCTTGATGAAGAGGGTAATGTTGTACAAATCGTTAGTGATGCTACAATTTCCGGAACTACTACTCTGAATATCGCTCTTAAGACACTAGAGCTTTATCCAGGATATTCTATCCGACTCACAGGTAAGTTTAAGGTAAGAGAAGATGCAAGACCACAATACACAGCAAACAACACCGTAAAAGTAGATGCAACATATGATGGCGGTACAAAGACAAATAATTTTAGCCAGGCATACATTAGTGAAAAAGCAGACACTAACGTTCACATCAAGGTGTTCCTTGATATGGATGGTGACGGACTTTACACAGAAGGTGTTGATAGGGCACTCTCCAGTGCTAGTGTTAAAACAGAGATGACATCCTCTGATGAAGACAAATTTGGCGATACAAAAACATTGACAAATTCAATGGACATTAACTATCAATCCTGCGAATTTGGTGAATACAAGGTTGTAGTATCATCAGCTAAGGATACATTTGGATATCCTTTAAATGATACAACAAAACCATTCGAAGTTACGCTCGCAGATGCTAGAGACGGCGTACAGGTAGAGGTTCTCGTTCCTGTTAAACCAATTAACTATCAGGTTCATTACAACAAGAATGCAACAGACTCAACAGGCACAATGTCTGTTCAGCAGTTTAAATTTGGCGTGGCACAGTCACTCACAGCAAATGCCTTTGCAAGAACAGGTTATACATTTGCTTCATGGAACACAAAGGCAGATGGAACAGGCACATCTTACACAGACAAACAGAGTGTAACAGATTTGGTAACATTGCCAACTGACGAAATTACACTATATGCTCAGTGGACACCAATTACCTATAATATTAAATTCGTTCCAAATGGCGGTGAGTGGGCAGGCACAACAGACGAAACAACAGTTACTGCAACATTTGATAAAGCATATGATTTAACAGCAAATCCAACACGTGAAGGCTATACATTTACAGGCTGGAAGCTAACATATGATTCACCAAATTATGTAAACTATTCAACAAGCGCAACTAAGGCTGATGGAGCATATTATATGCTTTCCGGAAACAAGACAGGTCTTGCAAATGGTGATACAGCATTTGGCGTTGTTTCTAATAACAATTACTCACTCTTTAATCTCTGTAAGATTGCAGATGCGACAGCTATCCTCACAGCTCAGTGGAGCTTAAATATATACACCGTTACTTATGATGGTATAGACGGATTTTATAACAACAAACATTCATATTCTGTAAATGCATCATACGGCGATCTAGTGACAATTGATGAAAACAAGTTCGAAAATGACGGATTTGCATTTGTAGGCTGGAACACAGAGAAAGATGGCACAGGCACAGATTATGATGAACTAGACACATTCACAATGCCAAGCAGAGACGTGATCCTTTATGCACAATGGGAAAAGAGCGCATTCGACATTATATATGTTGGAAACGGCGGAGCAACAGCAGATGGAGAAACTGAAAAGGTATACTCATATGCATTAAATAGCTACCCATTTATTAAAGATTGTATGTTTGATAGAGAGGGTTACACGTTTGTTGGATGGGGATTAAGCGCAGATAGCAAAGTACCCGAATATGACAAGGATAATGTTTACCTTGATGGAGTGACACTAACCCTATATGCTATTTGGCTGGAAGGCGATAATGGTGAAGTAATGGATACGAGTGATACTGACACTACACCTGATACAAGCACCGAGCCTATAGATACAAACACCGAATCTGATGACACAAGCACAGATAAGCCAACTGACTCTGACGAGCCTATCCCAGATAAGCCACTCTATGGCGATGTAAACTGCGATGGTTTTGTAAACATGGAAGATGTAACAGCTCTTCAGAAGATCATGGCAAAGCTTACTACACATGAAGATTACGGCAAGATGTCCATAATCAACTCTGATTGTGACCACAACGACAAAATCGACATGGTAGACGTTACTATGATTCAGAAGTTCCTTGCAAAGCTAATTCCTGATCTTGATCCGTGATAAGTATAATTAATTAAAGTGATTAGTTAGAAAATAAACGCAGCCAAACTCAATTATTTTGGGTTTGGCTGCGTTTTTGACTGCACCGGGTAATAATTTTCTTGAAAAAAAATAATAATTATGATAGAATAAATTACTTTAAAAATAGAAGGTGCTTCGATGCTCTATTCTTTAGTTTTATATCACGGAAATTTGTGGGGAATGGCTAGTGGCTGGGTTATTATTATAGCAGGTCTAGCTTTGCTTATTTCTGTTATATTTTCATCAAATAAAAAGAAACATAAGAATTATCAAAAATCAAATTTGACTTATAATAACACGCATATTTCTAAGAAAAAAGCACCCAAATACAAAATAGGTAAAAAATACAGATAACCGCCCGTAGCGAAGCTGGATATCGCAGCAGATTCCGATTCTGAAGGACGGGGGTTCAAATCCCTTCGGGCGGACCAAAACGAAAATCCGTTCTCGCAAGAGAACGGATTTTCGTTTTATTATATTTATCATCGAGTTTTAAAAATTTGTAATTAACTTAGCAATATATTTTTGCATCGTCGTTACATCGACCATAGTTATTTTTCCGTCGTGATCTACATCAGCGAGAAGTTTTTGTTCATCTGTAAAAGACACAAGCTTCGCTATGTGTTTTTGAAGAATAACAACATCCTCCATCGTAACCTTACCGTCGCCGTTTATGTCACCTGTTGTACCCTGTGGCTTGTCAGTGTCGGTGTTATCTGTATCGGTGTTGTTCGTGTCTGTGTTATCTGATGATGTGTCGGTCGTTGTGTCTGTGGTGGTATCCGATGATGTGTCAACTGTTGTGTCTGTAGTGTCTGATGATGTGTCGGTGTCGGAGTCAGACTCCTCAATTTCTTCTGTTTCAAGCGCTATTGCATATGTGCCAAGCTTACTTATTTTAAATGTTATGCAGTCGTCTTTTACAATTGACGGCACTTGTGTTTTGGTGCTTCCGTCTATACTGTATACAACATATTTGTCTATGGTTATTGTTTTAGTTTTTGTATTACTGTTAAATGTAGGTAATGACATTCTTATAACCATATCACTTATAAGTTCTATCGCTTCGCCGCCTTTAGTTAATGATATATTAACTGCTTTAACCTTTGCTGTGTCAAATTCAGCAGAAACATCACTTAGCTCTACATCTTCTACGGAAAGGATTATTCCGTCAACAACAGGTTGTTCGTCTGTGAAATAGTAATAAATGTTGTTTTCATTTTTGGGAATGGCTACGAAGTTTATGCTGTTATCATTTGCATATTCTTGTGCGTAAGAATCGGCATAACCGCAAATTGTAAACGATTTGCAATTTGCAAACACATTTTCCCCTATACTTGTTACGCTATCCGGAATTGTTATGCTTGTTAAGCTTTCACATTCAGCAAATGCTTCATCACCTATGCTTGTTACGCTTTCAGGAATTGTTATGCTTGTTAAACTTATACAATCAAAGAATACCTGATAACCTATGCCTGTTACGCTGTTTGGAATTGTTACGCTTGTTAAGCTTTCGCAATATGAAAACGCATCATCAGCTATACACAATGTGCCTTCCTTTATATTTGCAGAAGTAACCGAGATTTCAGCCGCTATCAAATGTTTATTTATATACAACATTCCGTCTGTCCAGTTTTCATCGTTATTATAGTATGCAGAAGCACAGAATGCATCATAACCTATGCTTGTTACACTGTCCGGAATTGTTATGCTTGCTAAGCCTTCGCAACCGTAAAACGCATAATTACCTATCCTTGTTACGTTATCCGGAAATGTTATGCTTGTTAAGTTGTTGCAACATTCAAACGCATAATCACCTATCCTTGTTACAGTTGTGGGCATAGAATATGTTGTTTCCGTTTTAGCAGGAGGATAGCAAATAATTATTGTATTATCTTTGTTTAATAATACTCCGTTATCAGAAGAATACATAGTATTATTAGCACCTACCTGTATACTTTCAAGATTTTCACAATTTCCAAACGCATAACCGCCTATGCTTGTTACGCTGTCTGAAATTGTTACGCTTGTTAAGGTTTTACAGTCAGCAAACGCCTCATTACCTATGCTTGTTACACCGTCCGGAATTTCTAAGTTTGTTAAGCTTTCACAACGCTTAAACGTACCGTTACATATACTTATTATAGTGTTTGGTAATGTTATGCTTGTTGCGTTTATGCAACCTTGAAACGCATAATCACCTATACTTGTTATTCCGGGATTAATCACAATTTTTTTAATGCTTTCGTTTTCATCGCGCCATCCGGAGGAGGTTTTGATATGCCCTGTACCGCTGATAGTAAGTGTACCGTCAGAGTCTATTTCCCATGTAATGTCACCGGGGGGTGTGTCGGAGTCGGTGCTACCGTAACCTCTCGACGGCAAGGAGTGGGCAGTTGCATCATCCTCACTGACTGCCTGCACTGTTGCAGTAATCCACTGCGGCAATGCAAACATACCAAGCAACATCGTAAAAATCAACGTGAATAATAATCTTTTTTTATACATAATTTTTCCTCCAAAAATTTAATTTTTTTATTTCACGGCAGGAATTTATCTGCTAAACCCACGCCGAAAAATTATTTTGTTACAGTCTTTTTGACCACTTTGTATATAATAATCCCAAAAAATAATACCATAATTTTTAGTAAAAATCAATTAATCATCATCAAAAGAACAACGAAAACGCTTGCTTTTATTAGTTTATTAAATCATTTGTACATACCCGGCAGTCAGGTTTTTTGTCAGATTGTCTGAAATTTTTTGTGTTTACCTATGCGAAAAATTTTGGCAATATGGCACAAAATTTGCAAATAAGTTGTGCAAAGAGTTTCTAAACATGATTTTATGCATGGGTTACTTTACTGTCCGTTTGTATCTTGCGCACCAGTTTTTTATCATCATAGAGCTTTAAGGGGGAATGATTGGCACCGGATGCCAGCACATAATAACCTTCGCGTTCCAGCCAGGTCGTTTCTAAACTTTTATCGGAAGGATTCTCCTTTGTATCAAGGTAATAGAAGTCAGAATTAAGTATTTCGGCTCCCTTATACGCTATGAGTACGAAGCCATAATCCGGGGGCCAGTCTTCGCTTAGAACAGACCATAGGTAACCGTAACTCGTTTGTTCAAAAAGCAGATCCTTTTCGGGATTATACTTAATATCGGATACCGTCAACTCATTTGTTTCAATCTTTCGCTCTTCGCTCCGCTCATGCACCATGCCATATAACTCAAATCCGTCCGCTTTATACCAGCATCCATATTCCCACAGTTCTGCGCACATCTTATCTCTGTAGTCGTTCTTTTGAAAATGTTGACCGACATTATTGATTGACATTGAACCGATATGAAAGCCATACTCATTTTCCAGCGTTTCCATCGCAACAAGATCATAGGCAGACAAATCCGTATTATCCGATACCGTAAATTCAGGCTTCTTAACATAAATCGGTAAACGGGATTGCGAATTTTGCACAAAAGCATTCAAATCCTCTACGCCTGCCGGCAATCCGAAATCAAATGAATACACCCAGGGAACTTCCGTTGTCGACTCGCCGTCTTTGGCAGGAGCCATAACGTAGCACTGAAATGCATACCCTTCATCTACGCTTTCCGGTACGATTCCTATAGCTTCTATTGCCTCATCAAAGTAGGATTCTGCAATTTCGTTCAGTTTCTGTCTTGTATCGGCATCCATTTCAAAATACACCGCACCGGTCACTGTATGTATCGTGAATGTTTTCTTTTTACCGTTTTGGCTGATCTGTCCGGAAGCATAATCCGTTAAGTAGTTGTTGCCGTCATAATTGGTCCATGCAATAAACGCTGTACATTCTTCCAATGTTGCATCCGGCATATTTTCATCAAGCCAGACCTGCATCATCTCGGTACCCTTCGCGGTAATCTTGTCAGCGTCTTCCTGATCGTACATTTCCTTATTCGGGTAACAGCCGGAAAGGCAAATGGCTAAGGTCAGAACGAGTACAATGAATATAAGCAGTTTTTTCATAACACACCTCCTAATCTGTCCTTATCCGCAGAGAACACGACGTTTTATCGATGTACGTCAATCATTTTCGTATTATTGTTTATAGGACAGTATCACGGATTTAATTTCATTGAGAATATGCGCCCCATCTTCAGGCATACAGTCTGTTGATATGCGTATCTGCTTTTCTCCATCATAAAAGCGACATACAGTGGTACCTCCTGTAAGAGGTTCTTCTTTATATTTTCTCTCCAAGCCTGCTTTACATTTGTTAAAGTGAAGCAAGTGCTGCTGTTAAATATTTTGCGGTAACAGATGAGTAGAAGAATCCATCAATCAATCCATCTTTTTTTGCATTTGTCACTTCATGTGCGATATCGGGTGCGGAATTTTCATCACACAGCATTACAATTTTGCACTTAGGTAGTTTGTTACGCACTTGTCTTATTTCTTTTAATCTTGTTTCAAATGAAGTATCTGAGGTATAAGACACTTCAGCTAAAAGGATATCGGCAGATAACATCTCACAGTTATTTACAACACAATCTTTCTTGCCTTCAACTAAAACTCTATAAGGCTGAAACTCTCCGCTATCGCTAAGCATTTGAGTGATTGCTTCTGCTAATAAACCGTTCTGAATACTAATGACAATTTTTGTCATACTCTTTATTTACCTCCTTGCTGAGAGTTTACATAACTATAATATGATTATATAGATTAAAATTACTTTTTACATCGTACTTTAGTGCAAACTTTTTATATTGCAACTATTAACCACAGGTACGTTCAAATATGCAATTTAAAGTTTCGTACGAACGATAGACATCATCGTTTGTGAAATCCTCAAATATTTCTAACAGATGACCTCGTTGTGTCAGTAATATTGGATACTGTCTTATTCCATCAAGTTGACCTAAATCAATTTCAAGCAAG
>JAEDHT010000047.1 GCA_016296885.1 Clostridiaceae bacterium
CGAACGGCACGCAGGGTGGTGTGAGAGGGCGATTAATTTCGCCCTACTCGATTTGAGCTTTTTGTATTAGTCAAAGATTATATAATCATCTTTTCTTGCAGAAGCCTTGGGATATTCGCAGTCTGCATAGCCTAATACGCAGTTGCCAATACCTTTATAATTTTCACCAAGACCCCACTTTTTCATCAGTTCCTTGCCTTTTTCGGTTTCGAACATTTGTCTTGCACGGTGAATCCAGCAAGAATCAACGCCCAAAGAATGGGCAGCATTGAGCATATTGCCTATTACAAGACTGCCATCCTCAATATAGGTAAACATTTCACTATCAGCAAATACCACCACAACACAGGGTGCACCATAAAATGGATCAGAATCCATACCAAGAACCTCAGCGTTCATCTTTGATAGCAGTGCCACCTGATCTTTATCAGTTACACAAACCATTACAGCAGATTGTCTGTTTTTACCGGATGGCGCAAATGTGCCTGCCTCAAGGATAAGCTCCAGCTTTTCTTTTTCAACAGGAGTATCCTTGTATTTTTTTATACTTCTTCTGTTCTTCAAACATTCTAACACCTGATTGCTCATTTTAAAATCACATCCATCAAAAAATTATTTTTTTAGCTCCAGCACTGAGCCCGGAACATCAATATTATTGGCAACAAAGGCCTTTTTAATATCTTCCTGCAAATCATGATACAAGCTCCAATAATCACTGTTTTTACACCATACTCGCAGTGCAAATTCCAGTGAATTATCATTGATGGTTGAAAGCCTAGCAAATGGCTCCTGAGGGTCTCTAAGAGTGAGGTTGTGTGAATTTGCAACAGCTAGCAACAGCTTTTTCACAAGCTCGATATCACTATTGTGAGAAACAGTGAAATTAAGATCCACGCGTCTAAATTCTGCATCAGAATAATTTGTGATAGCATCTCCGGTCAAGCTACCATTTGGTATGGTTATTTTTTTATTATCAAGAGTCATTATAATTGTATAAAATACAGTTATATCCTTTACGATTCCTTCGCCGTCATCTGACTTTATGTAGTCACCAACCTTGAAAGGACGGAACAAAAGGAGCATAACTCCACCTGCAAGATTTGACAACGCTCCTTGTAAAGCCAAACCAATAGCCACACCGGCACTGGCAAGCAACGTTACAAATGATGCCATTGGCACGCCCATGATAGATGCTATTGTGAGCACCAATACTATATAGAGTGCAATTTTTGCCAAACTGGATAAGAAAGAGAACAGACTGCCGTCAACTTTTTCTGCATATTTGTTTTTACTCATCTTATTAATAAGCCATTTTATCAGCTTAGTGCCTACAATGAGAATGACGACCGATGCCACTATCTTGAGGGCGATATCTGTACTCATTGAAAGTATATTCTGAAAAAACTTTTCCATAGTAAAACTCCTTCTCTGTTTTATCCTGTGATTGCATCAAATAAAATTTTTGATACATCTAATATTTTAGCGCATAACATATCAACATATGGTAATAAAAATCTCTGTGGCAATGTTGTTAGAAACAGAACAAGAATAGTAATGATAACATAATCTGCAATTTTTCTTATTCTATTTCTAAACTTTGAATGAGCAAATGCCCTCAAAAAGTAGTAACCATCAAATGGAAGAAGTGGAATTAAATTAATAATTGCAGTTAATGTATTAATTTTTACAATGTAATAGAAGAACATTCCAAGAAAGTTATTCATATTACTATATGAACCGCCAATGGAGATTATGTTTCCGCTAAACTCATATCCGACTTTTGTTTGTTCGCTTACGATTGCAAATGCAATTCCTGCTATTATCACAAATGCCATTTGTACAAATAACCCGGCAAAAGGGCAAAGCAAAACGCTTTTTTTCCTCTTTCTTAAGGCTGATGTGTCCATATAGGATGTGGTAGGCCATGCAAAATTAAACAAAAACAGGGCAATTATACTAAATAATCCCTGATGGACGAACGGATTAATCTTAAATTTATCGTATGTTCTCTCAGTGTGCGCACCTAACAATCGTGTGCAGGCGCCTATCACAGCACTATGACAAGGTATTACAAATAGAAAAGTTACAATGATAGCGCATAAATTTGCCAAAATTTCCATAAAAGGGGCGCTCGTAACGAAAAGATAAAACATAATATCACCATCTTAGTATTGAAATTCACAAAGGTAATATTATCATTTTACAGGTGTATTGTCAATTTATAGATAATATTTTTTTCAGGCTAGAGATACAATATTCAATTTCAGAAATTTTGTTGAAAGGACCGAAAGAAAATCTCACAGTGCCTGTGTTTAAGGTTCCAAGTGATTGGTGGGCGATAGGAGCACAGTGGAGTCCTACCCTTGTCATTATGTTATATTCATTATCAAGCAGATAAGCAATTTCAGAGTTATCACGCCCCGAAAAATTGAGCGATACTACTGCGGTTCGATTATCTGCATTGTTATGACCGATAACTCGAACACCGCTCAGGTTTTTAATCTCGTTTAAAAAATACTTTGTAAGCTTACTCTCAATTTTTTTGATATTATTAAGCCCAAAATCCCTAATATAGTTTATAGAATAGTTAAGCCCTGCGATGCCTGGCAGATTAAGAGTTCCGCTCTCAAATCTATCAGGCAAAAAGCTTGGCAAATCATAGTTTGCAGATAGACTACCGGTACCACCAGTGATAATCGGGTTTATCATGCCATCAAGTCTGGGCGAAATGATGAATCCCCCGATTCCCTGTATTCCTAAAAGTCCCTTATGTCCTGAAAATGCTAAGAAATCAATATTGTTTTTGCTCATAGACAATATCTCACTGCCGGCAGTTTGCGCAGTGTCAACAGCAAATATAATATTGTGTTTTTTACAAATTTGTCCAATTTCATATATCGGAAGTATAGTTCCACATACATTTGACGCATGAGTAACCATAATTGCCTTTGTTTTTTGGTCTATCAAATTTTCAAATGTCTCAGGTGATATATCCCCATGTGCATCGCATTGAGCAATACGATATTCTATTCCATCTTTTTTTAAATCTTCAACGGTGCGTAACACTGCGTGATGTTCTAGTGATGAAATAATTACATTATCACCTTTCTTGAGATATCCACGCAGAAAAAAGTTAATAGAGTATGTTACCCCCGGTGTAAAAACCACACGTCTTGAATAATCTACCGATTTGTCACAATCAAAAAAGTCGGCAATTAAATTTCTTGTCTCAAAAACGAACACTTCACTAGAGATAGACTTGCTGTAAACTCCTCTGTTTATATTCACTGATGAATTATTAATAAAATCACATATATATTCGCCCAGTTCGGGTGCTTTTGGAAATGATGTAGCCGCATTGTCAAAATATACTTTATTCAGAGTGTTCACTTCCTATCTTTATATATTGCTTTTTTGTTTCTTCGCATATTTTATATATGCCATAGTTGATTATATTATTGTTTCTCAATGAATCCTCTGCAAAACACAGATGTGACGAATCTAGCATTAGGGCTATTCCACAGCTCGATGAAATCTCACGAGGCGTGGGCAACACGATTGGTTTTATTGATTGCAACGCCGCTTTTGCAGCAATTGCATCATGAGTGGATTCAAAAACAATAACTAAACTGTTCATAGGGTTATTACCTTAGAGCTGTCTTTCATTTTTTGCAAAATCTCATACATATTGCTCACTTTGCCTATCTTGAGATTATCCTGCAATGAATAGTAATTAAGACACGTGCCACAAACAAGTATTTGACAACCCTTAGCTGCAAGCTGTGATAAGCTCTGGATTACTTGTTCGTTATCTCCGGCAGGGAGCTTTACTCCGGAATTCATAAATATAATTGTTTCCGGTATATCTTTTTCTTGCGATAATGTGTAGATTGCCATAGCCATAAGGTTACTACCCAATGTCTTATCGCCATCGCCTACATAGTCCTTGCCAATGAAAACACTGTAATTATCACACTGTGTACTGAACTCTGCACAATCGCATTTAGCTACCTTTTCTACGTGGCTGTTTTTGAGGAAGTTAACGTGAAATAAGCCGTCCAATTCTGTCACAGATGTGCTATAACCTTGATCTACTGCTAATCTATTTAAGTTTTCTACAGCCACCTTGTTATCCACTATAACAGTAATCTGTGAAGCTCCGTTATCTATTTCTTTTTTTGCCATTATCACCGGCATAGGGCATACCTTGCCTGTTGCATCTATAATCATAAGCAGCGATTCCTTTCTTATTATACATTATAATAAAGTAATTCTCTTACCACCTGAATATTCCTCTACGCATCCCACGACCATCGCACATGGCACAGCACCCTCAAGCTCGCTGAGAAGAGCTTCGTAGTCTGATTTGTTAACGCTAATCAGCAGACCACCGGAGGTTTGAGGATCGTATAGCATATCCTGCAAATATGTTTCCACATTGCCTCCATCAACATATTTTTCTGCAAATTCTCTATTGCGATACATACCTTCAGGTAATATACCCATTTTTGCAAAATCGGAGGCTCCATCCACAAAGCGAAGCCCTTTGGTATCCACATTAATATGCACGTCGGAACCCTCAGCCATTTCGCTTAAGTGACCAAGCAAACCAAACCCTGTCACATCTGTGCAGGAGTGTACATCATATTTAACCATAATATCTCTTGCATATTTGTTCAGCGTGGACATAATTTTGTACACATAATCCAATGTTTCTTTATCCACCAGATCTGCCTTTGCGGCAGTAGTGACAATGCCAAGTCCAAGAGGTTTTGTGAGAATGAGCATATCTCCCGGCTTTGCATTAGAATTAGTCATAATCCTATTCGGGTCTACAAAGCCTGTTACAGAAAGGCCGTACTTAGGCTCATCATCAAATATGCTATGACCGCCCGAAATCAATGCACCGGCTTCGTATATTTTATCATATCCTCCTGCTAATAGTTGATGTACAGCATCATCGGGCATATCCTTTGGTATGCACATCACATTGAGTGCTAGCTTAGGCTCGCCACCCATGGCGTAAATATCTGATAGTGCATTTGTAGCCGCTATCTGCCCAAACATATATGGATCATCGGCTATTGGTGGGAAAAAGTCTATGGTTTGCACAATAGCGAGATCATCACTGATTTTATACACAGATGCATCATCACTTTTATCAAATCCTACCAGCAGATTAGAATCATAATTAAATTTTATTCCTTCGAGAAGTTGAGCCAGCTTGCCGGCTCCTACCTTTGCTCCGCATCCGGCACATTTAGCAAGCTTTGTAAGTTTAATATCATTTCCCATTTTTTTATCCCCCTTATATTTACAATTCCTTTTGATTTAATAAACCGGATAGCCTGAGGCAAGCCTCAAGCACACCTCCGCCTACGCTAAGAGCTTTGTCTGAGACAGTATAACAATATTCACGAATACCACGAGGGTCCACATCTCCGCTTTTCATACCTTCAAAGACCGGTGTTCTATCAGGCAAAATACCTCTTAACACACCTGAGATAGAACATCTCACAGGATTATCATCCACATATGCAACGATCTGGTCTTTCTCAACAAGATCACCAATATTGCATACCTGCCTGAATATACCATCGCTTACAGCACGAATTATTCTCTCGTTGGTGTAGCCGCCAATGTTTCCCGGAACACCTGTGTTTTCGGCGGCACTGCCACTAAGGTAAACTCTGCCAAGATTATGTCCTCTTTTTGTTTCGACCACAGCATGGCAATCCTTACCGACGGTGAATCCGGGGCCAACAGCAATTACAATAGGTGCGTCATCAATGGTTGTATTTAAATTTTTCTTTGCAAGTATAGAATCGATTACAATATCAGGCTTTAGCAATTTTATGCAATCTGCATTTTCGTCAGGTATCACCGGAATGACATCAGTATCAAGCATTTTAATTGCTTCTTCAGCACTTTTTACACATACAGCGGTCACATCTTCTACTGTGGTTTTTCCATCAGGAATTGCCTGAGAAAAACACACAGTTCGTCTTATTGATGTTGGTTTTTCCAAGTCTGTCATAATTATTTTAAAGCCTGCACGATGTAGCCTTATTGCTATGCCACTGGCTATATCGCCTGCGCCCTTAATTATTGTAAGCATACCATTTTTCCTCCATTAGCGCACCATAAAAGACCTCAATCCCTGTTATTTCGGCTATAGTGGATATGTCCGATAGACCGATGTCCTTTGTGCATTTGTTTATAAAGATTTTATCTGCGTAGTTCTCTGATTTTATTACATTTGCAACACGCTCTGGCGTTGCGATATCAAGAATTGTGCTATCTGTGAGTTTTGCGAAAATTTCACACCTATGAGCCACGTCTTTTATTGTTTTATTAAACCCATCAGCACCTGTTATCTGAATAATTTGGTTACTTTCTACTGGTAAAACAGGTTCAAAATCTTCATGTGCTTTAATGGGAAGACCTTTAGAGCCATCTGCCTCCACCAGCACATAATCTGCAATTTTGCATAGTTCTTCAAATGAAATGTCGGGACATGAGTACTTTTTTGAATTATGGTCATATTTACCAATGCATAAGCAGTTGTTTGATAAGAAAAAATCCTGTATATTAGATATTGTGGGGTTGCTAATGCAGGGGATGACAGATGATGGAAAAATATGAGTTGTAGTGGTAAAAATCACTTTGCCTTTGTTTTTAAGTTCGTTAGCAAGTTTGTGGATCAAAGTAGTTTTACCGCCACTACCAATGATTGATGTTACTCCTATCTTTATATCTAACAACTCTGACAATGATATATTGTTCATAAAAAATCGTCCTAAAACACATTATTTTTCTCATAGTATAACGCAAAAAAAACATTTTGTCCATACCAACATCATATAATGGGATAGGCTTTTTAACTGCTTTTTAAAGTTCATTGGTTATATTGCATAAAATTAATTAATATTTTTTATATGTTTTGATGAAAATCTTTTTTTACCTAAAAAAAGATTGAACTGATACTAAATTTTATATATAATTACTAAAGATGAATGTTTCAAAAAGACTTGACGTATTTAAATATAGATTTTTGAAAGGGGTTTTTGAATTGAAAAACTATACTGCTGAAAACATCAGAAATATTGCAATGGTAGGTCATGCCGGAGCAGGAAAGACTTCTGTAGCAGAGTCTATGCTTTATCTTACAAAGGCTACCGACCGTTTTGGTAAAGTAAACGACGGTAACACCGTATGTGACTTTGATCCTGAAGAGATCAAGAGAAAGGCATCTATACTCACAGCCGTTGCTCCTATAGAATATAAGGATACAAAAATAAATTTAATAGACACTCCAGGACTATTTGACTTTGAAGGCGGAATCTATGAGGGTATGCGTGCAGCTGAAACAGCTCTTATCATTGTTTCGGGTAAAGATGGCGTATGCGTAGGCACAGAAAAGGCATACAAAATTGCTGATAAGGAAGGGCTCACAAAGATGTTCTTCGTAAACGCTCTTTGTGATGAAGGCTCAAGATTCTATGATGTATTTGATGCACTTAAAGATACATTTGGTGCCGGCGTTTGTCCTCTTGTTGTGCCATATGTAGCAGATGGCAAGGCAGAGATTTATATCAACCTTCTTGAAAATAAAGCATATGAGTTCACAACAGGTGAGGCTAGAGAGACAGCTATGCCAGACCTTGGCGGTAGATTGGCAGATCTAAAGGCTGCTATGAATGAAGCTGTTGCAGAGGCTAGCGAAGAGCTTATGAACAAGTTCTTTGACGGCGAAGAGTTTACACAGGAAGAAATTATCTCCGGTATTAAGACAGGCGTTAAGGATGGCTCTATCCACCCTGTATTCTGCGGAGATGCTCTTAATATTTATGGTATAGGACAGCTTCTTAAGGGTATTGTATGGTTAGCTCCTTCTCCTGCAGAAAAAGCATCAGAGTCTGCAAAGGACGAGGCTGGCAATGATATAGAGGTTGAAATCAGGGAAGATGGCGCTACAGCAGCTATCGTATTTAAGACAGTGGCTGACCCATTCGTAGGCAAGCTATCCTACTTCAAGGTTATTTCCGGTAAGATTACTCCGGATTCACAATTGATCAATACAAGAACCGGAGCTACCGAAAGAGTGGCAAAGGTAATGATTATAAAAGGCAAAAAGCAGGAAGAGGCCAAATACATAGGCGCCGGTGATATCGGCTGTGTGGCAAAGCTACAAAGCACTGTTACAGGTGACACACTTTGCAGTGCAAGCAAAAAGGTTGTATTAAAGGGTGTTACTTATCCTGCATCACCATTTACAATGGCAATTTCACCTGCTAATAAGGGCGAGGAAGATAAGGTTGCTCAGGGTCTTGCACGTATTGCAGAAGAAGATCCTACAATCTCTTTCTATACAAATACAGAAACCAAGCAGATGGTTATCTCAGGTTTGGGCGAACAGCATCTTGATGTTGTTGTAAGCAAGCTAAAGACAAAGTTTGGCACAAGCGTATTGCTCAGCAAGCCAAAGGTAGCATACAGAGAGACTATCCGTAAAAAGGTACAGGTTCAGGGCAGACACAAAAAGCAATCTGGCGGACATGGTCAGTTCGGTGATGTTTGGATCGAGTTTGAGCCATGCAATTGTGACGGCTTAGAGTTTGCAGAGAGAGTTGTAGGAGGCTCTGTTCCAAAGGGATTCTTCCCTGCAGTAGAAAAAGGACTTCTTGAGTCTATCCAGAAGGGTCCTCTCGCAGGATATCCGGTTGTTGGATTGAGAGCAACTCTTTATGATGGTTCCTATCATCCGGTAGATAGCTCTGAAATGTCATTTAAGATGGCAGCAAGCATAGCTTATAAGAATGGTATGCCTATGGCAAACCCAACATTGCTAGAGCCTATCGGCACATTGAGAGCTACTGTTCCTGATAGCAACATGGGCGATGTTATGGGTGAGGTTAATAAGCGTCGTGGTCGTGTGCTTGGTATGAATCCCGGTGAAGATGGTATGCAGATAGTTGAAGCTGAGGTACCTATGGCAGAGATGTATGATTTCAACACATTTATTCGCCAGATCACACAGGGCAGAGGTAGCTTTACATTTGAGTTTGAGCGCTATGAAGATGCACCTGCAAACGTAGCTCAAAAGGTTATCGAAGAGTCTAAGGCTGAATAATATTATTAGAAAATAAAACTGTTCATAATAATTAAAAGACTTGTTAATTGGAGCTTTCCATTTAACAAGTCTTTTTTACAACCCAAAAGTCATAATATACTGTAAAAAATTACTGATTTTAGTTGCATTATTAAAAGTAATGTGGTAAAATATGTG
>JAEDHT010000018.1 GCA_016296885.1 Clostridiaceae bacterium
TTGTTTCCATTCTTCTATTATATCACACTTTTACGATTTTGGGAGTAGAACCTTTGACAAGATATTAATTTAGTTAAATAAATATTCTCTTAATACCTTTTATATCCTTGAATATATGTGTAAACGGTGGTATAATCTATGAAATAATACATTTGGGAGGATGATTCAAATGAAAGTTTCAGAAATTAAATATCACAGAGTAACTATTGAAGAAATTCGTGAGAAAAGCAAAACTATCATAGATCGTGTAAAAGATGCGGCTTCTGTGGAAGATGTGCTTAAGGCACGTGATGATTATAACGCTTTGTACTCAGATTTATTCACCGAGTATTCTCTGGCTCATATGAGATACACTATAAACACCGCTGACGAGTTTTATATTAAAGAGCGTGATTATTATGACGAAATCATACCTGAAGTGCAAAATATCATGCTTGAATACTCAAATGCAATGCTTGATAGCAAATTTAGAAGTGAGCTAGAAAAAGAGCTATCCCCTATTATTTTCAAAAAATACGAGATCGAAAGAAAGTCTATGTCACCTGAGATCATAGATGAAATGGTTGAGGAAAATAAGGTTGTCAGTGAATATTCACAGTTAATGGCAGGTCTCACATTTGAGTTTAGAGGCGAAACAATGCCAAAAACACTGCTTACAAAGTATTTTCAGGATGGCGACCGCAACACCAGAAAAGAAGCTTATGAAGCACTTGGTAAGGGGCTTGACAAGGTATCAGATCAGCTAGACGATATATTTGACCGACTGGTTAAAATCCGTGACAAGATGGCTCGCAAGATGGGATATAAAAACTTTGTAGAGCTTGGCTATTACAGAATGGGCAGACTCTGCTATGATGAAGGAATGATAAAGAAATTCCGTGAGAATGTGCTAAAGGATATCGTACCTATTGTAGCTCGTCTTAAAACAGAAAACGCAAAGGCAATGGGCATTGATAAATTTATGCTTTATGATAATGATATCATTATTCCCGGCGGAAATCCAAAGCCAATCGTTGACACAGATGGCATATTTAATGCTACAAAAGAGATGTATCACGAGATGAGCGAAGATACCGGCAAGTTTATTGATATGATGCTCGAAAATGAAGCTTTTGACGTACTTTCCCGTGAAAACAAGTGGGGTGGCGGATATTGCACATCTTTTGATAAATACAAACAGCCTTTTATCCTTGCTAA
The DNA here is from genome assembly GCA_016296885.1 of Clostridiaceae bacterium. GTDB lineage: Bacteria > Bacillota > Clostridia > Oscillospirales > Acutalibacteraceae > JAEEHZ01. Next base: position 1,198 of record JAEDHT010000018.1, read on the forward strand.
CTTCAATGGTACTTCTGCCGATGTAGATGTTATGACACATGAGGCAGGTCATGCATTTGCTGACTATATGACATCAAACAACCGCTTTGTAAATGAGCTTGGCATAGGCGGTATGGAAACTGCTGAAACTCATTCTATGAGCATGGAGTTCTTTGCATGGAAGTATATTGACAAGTTCTTTGGTGACAAAACAAACAAATATAAATTTATGCATGCATTTGATGCACTTTCATTTATTCCATATGGTACAATTGTTGATTACTTCCAGCACATTGTATATGAAAATCCTGAGATGACCCCTTCTGAGAGAAACGATGCATGGAACAAACTGGAAGCTGAGTTCAGACCATATCTTTCCACAGAAGGCATACCTTACCTTGAAAAGGGTACACGTTGGCAGTATCAAATGCATATATTTGAGACTCCTTTCTATTACATTGATTATTGCTTGGCACAAACAGCTGCATTTGGTTTCTTAATGGAATCTCAAAAAGACTACGACGATGCTTTTGCAAGATATGTAAGGTTTTTGTCACAGGGCGGAGAAAAACTTTTCACCGATCTTTTAGAAGAAGCCGGATTGAACTCTCCTTTCAAAGATGGTTCTTTGAAAATTCTATCATCAGAGGTAGAAAAACTACTCAACAAAATAAAAGAAACTCTTTGATTTATTTTGCAGTTTGAGAAAGGATGTAGATCCTAAATGAAGAAAAAAATCTCCCTGCTTCTCTCTGTCTGCATAATAATGACATCATTATTCATTGGCAGTGTAGCCGCTGAATCTATCACATATGGTGATGCTGATTTAGATGGCGAGATTACTATGGGTGATGTGGTAATAATGCAGAAGCATATTGCAAAGCTAATAAAATTAAAGCCAGCTGCTTTGATGATGGCGGATGTAGATGAAGAATACGGGGATATAAATCTTGTAGATGTAACCTGTGTACAAAAGTATATTGCTAAGATTATTGATACGTTTCCTGTAGAATCATATTATGAAAATGAAAATGACAATCAAGGCGATACAGAATCAGATCCAGACATCTACGAATCTGATATTATAACCAGCGATAGCATTGACACAGAACTTGAAACACTGACACTTGCTCAGGCACGTGAGCTAGGCAAAGATGCATATGTAAAAATCAGAGGTCAGGTAGTATATGTATATGGTAATAATACAATCATATTAGAAGAAATAAATGATGGTAAGGTTGTAAGTTATCAGATATTTGACAAAGAGGGAACGGTTTCCGGTAAATATCCTCTAAATTCTATTGTAGACGTAACAGGTACAACAAGTCTTTATCTTTCCAGTCTGCAAATAAGCAACCCTGAGAAAGTAGAGCTTGTTTCTACTGATAACAAAGAGATTCCACCTGTTGAGGTTGAAATTTCAGATTTGTCGGGATACCTTTCTACAAAGGTTATATTAAAAAACGTTAAGGTAACATCATATAGCAGTGGCATCTTAACTGTATCAAAGGGCAATGCATCTGTAGATTGCTACAGACCGGCAGATTTTCCGTCTGATGTAAACTTGGGATCTACAATAGACCTAATATGCGTGCCTTATCAATATGATTCAAAGGTAATGCTTAGGGTGGCTTATAGGTCAGATTATCGTTTAATTTCAAATGCCGACAGCGATAACACTACCGATGGATTACCCACAGATACTGAATCGAATACAGATACATCTACAGAAAGTGATACTGAATTTTCTTATAACGGCGGATATACATTCTTTAAATGCGATTCATTTAATATATCGGATTTGACTGCCCTAGGATATCTGATAATAACTGATAATAATTTTTATTCTTTAGGTGGATACGCACAGGATAATTCTTTATCTGCTCTCGAATTTTTGCATGATAGCACCGATGGCTATGCTCTTGCAGAATCACAATGTGCATATACTCTGGAGGGAAACGGTGAAGGTAAGTATTATTTAAAAAATGCATATAACAAAATGTATATATGTTCTAATAGAGATGATTATACTACTCTATTTACCAATCAACCATTGAATCCACTGAGCATTACAGCTACCGGCGATGGCACAGTGCATATCCGAGATTCAATAACAGGCAAATATTTGGGACTGAAACGCTCAGACAAATATGGATATGTATTTAGATGGTACACATCAAAATCCAATGCATTGAACGCTGCCATTTTCGTTCAATGTGATTAAAAAAATATTTATAAGCCATATAATTTAAAAAGCAGTGAATTTCTGTTAGATTAGAATTTCACTGCTTTTTTTATTTTTACATTGATATATTGTTATTAAGCACTAATGTGCTATATAAAAACAATACATCTTGATTTGAAAAATTCACAAAATTATCAAGTATTGAACTCTGGATATATCGCAGGTCTATCAAAGTAATTTTTGAATAATTAGATATTATCAGTGGTGTGAGACTACTTGCAAAAGAATCTCTAAAAATCACCAGCTCTCTATTTGAAGCAGAGCTTGGATTTTCAATCACAAGCAATGGTTCAGATCCTGAAAGGAACATTTCATATGGATCTTTGCCATTAGCCTTGTTAAAATCATATATAAATCCCTGCTTTGGTAAGCCTGTGCTATAGCTGGTTACAGCACACGAATCAATAGTATCATTGGTGAGATAATGCATCTCATCAGACTGAATGTTAAGTGATGCTTGACCATAATATGTGCCATAAAAAGGCTTTTCGAGCAAATTTTCTTTAAAAGTCTGATCTGCAGGCATACCCATTGAAGTCAGGAGATACTGCGATAATTCTTTCAGATTTTCTTGTTTCCAGTGTTGATCGGTGTGATAATAATCGTCTAGTGATAGTTTATCAAATATATCAATATACTCAAGATATCTCAAATTATCACACATTTTATTTTTAAGCAAATCATAATCCATAGCAATATGATTAGATTGTGGAGCAAGAAAGTAGTTCTTATCAGGTATTATAGATAAATACATCTTGCAATCTGTTTTTGACAAATACTTTTTGTATATCTCGTCTATTTTACTAATTGAATTTTCTATCTTAACATCGTTTAAAGGATATTCCAGTTTAGATAAATGCCCTTTTGCATAATAGAAGCCGTTGTTATCCTTACGCATAAAGATGCTTCGTGATGCATTTGCTTTTATTGAACGAAATGTATCACGCATAGGAAATTGGTCTAAAGTATATTCCTCAAACTGTGACATAAACTTGCCTGATAAAATCTGTTCTGCAGAAAGCTCAGGTCTTTGTGCCAAAACTCGGCGCTCAGTCATAGAATACTGCTCCGGCGACATTATTATTTGGGCTAAAGAAAATCCTACTATAACTAAAGACACTAAGATTAGAGTAATTATGTTTTTTATTTTCATCCTAACACCTCACTCAAAAACGGAAATACAGGAATGGATTGAACGAACCATCCACAAGATAAGATGTCACTAAAAGTAATATCGCAATGAGTGCAATAGGCTCCGCAACAGTAAGAATAGTATTTCCAACTTTATTCTTAGAAACCGATGCAACTATTGTTTTAGGAATAGGAGTAGCGCCTATGATCGCTAATATAAATAGCACAGCATATGATCTAAGATAATATAATGATTCATTTGAAACAAAAGATAATCTGCCAAATGCAAACATACCCGATATATCACCGGCAACCTGACTTAAATCATTAGCATTAAACAGCACAAATCCAAAAATGACTGCTAATATAACATACAAATGCCCTACCAACCTATGCTTTGACAACCATTTCTTAAATCCGAGCTTTTCGACTGTGAGCAAAATAGCATAAAATAGTCCCCATAAAATAAAATTCCACGCTGCACCATGCCAAAAGCCTGTTAGCATCCAGACTATAAAAATATTAAAAAGCTGTCTGCCTTTTCCCTTTCGATTGCCACCTAGAGATATATAGACATAATCTCTGAACCAAGACCCAAGCGAAATATGCCAACGTCTCCAAAATTCTGTTATGCTGCCTGAAATATAAGGATAATTAAAGTTTTCTATGAAGTCAAATCCAAAAATCTTACCTAGACCTATTGCCATATCGCTATATCCGGAAAAATCGAAATATATCTGCAGAGTAAATGATATAGCATACATCCAATAATAAAGGATGGAAATATCATTTGATTCACGAAACAGTGTGCATATCTCGCCTATCGTATTAGCAATTAAAACTTTTTTGCCTAGACCTAGCAGAAAACGTTTTATACCCCGGGAAATTTTATCTATACTATGTGTTCTGTTCTCCAGCTGTTTGGCTATGTCAGAATATCTTACAATAGGGCCTGCTATCAGCTGAGGAAAGGACGAAACGTATGCTGCAAAATTAACTAAATTTTTCTGAGCAGGAACATCTCCTCTATAAACATCAATAGTATAGCTCAATATCTGAAACGTATAGAAGCTAATACCTATTGGCAATGTTAATCTTAATAGTGGGATTGAAAGACCGAACACCTTGTTAAAATTCATTATAAAGAAATCTGTGTATTTAAAATACACCAAAAGGCCCAAATTCACCAGCACAGAAAAGCATAAAAACACCTTTCTTAGCTTAGTTTTGTTCGCTTTTTCAATCAACAATCCAAAAATCCAGCCTAATAATATCGAGCCTGCAAAAAGAATTGTAAGCTTTTGCTCTCCCCATGCATAAAACACCATACTGGCAAGCAAAATTACAGCATTTTTCAGCTTTTTAGGGCTAATAAAATATAGCAGAACTGTTATAGGAAGAAAATAGAATAAAAAAGGTATACTTGAAAATATCAAATAAATTCCTCCAAAAAATAGAAGCAGGTGTATATACTAAAGGTATCACACCTGCTTAAGATTTATAAATTATTCTTCAAAGCTCAATGGACTCATATTAAAGAATACTACATTTCCAACTGAATCACATACAAGCTCATCAGCCTGTGTGCAGATATTCCATCTGAGGTCTGCATTATCTTTGAGCTGCTGTTTAAATGTCTCTACATCGGTGCCATCATCTAATACAAAAATATAACCAATAAATGGAATTGTGCCTATCATTGGTCCAAACATAACGCCCTCAGAAAAACCTGAAATTTCACTTGAAAAACCATTTAAAAATCCAGGTTCTACAGGCATTACAGCAGGTGCAAACTGAATAACCTCGTTCTCAAGCAATGCGTTTGCAAGCTCTTCTGCGTTTACATCAGTTGCAGTATTCATTCTCTCTCTAAAATCTGCTAACAAAGCTTGTGCCGGTGTGGCACTAGAGCCGTTGTCGCCTTCAGAGGCGGTGGTATCGCTCTCTGGTGTTGATGTTTGATCAGATACGGTGGTTTGCTGTGAATCTGATGCAACCGATGAGTTTCCGGCTTTCTCTCCACATGCGACAAGCATACATACTAAACTTAAAGTAATAAATAATGCAATAATCCTTTTCATTTTAATTGTCTCCTTTTTAATATAAATGTGTTGCCCGTTCTTTTAGAGTCACAGGCAAGCTTTGCTTATTATATTGCTTTGAGCAATAATTGTCTGTCAATATTATCAGTTGGAAAACTGATATTATTCATCATTAGGCTTAATTCATATGATGATTAGATAATCTCCGCAATACAATATTTTCAATATCATCTAGCAAGAGTTTTATCATAATCAACATCAAGAACGCCAAGCCAATTTCACCCACGCTAATAAAACATCGTGTAGCGGAGCTTTCGCACTTAAAATGCACTTTGTACACGCTTATAATACATCATTATTTATAAGTTTTCAAGATAATAAGTAAAATTTTAGAATTATAACAGTCAAAAATTAACTCCAGATAATTCAAATCCGGAGCTTTTTTTATAAATATTAATTTAATCTTAATAAATTTTAAGACTAATATCAAAGGCTTTTACAGAATGTGTGAGTGCACCTACTGATATTATATCTACTCCTGTCTCTGCTACAGCTCTCAGAGTTTCATCTGTGATACCACCTGATGCCTCTAAAACAGACTTTCCATTTGTTATTTCCACAGCACGCTTCATTATCTCAGGCGACATATTATCAAGCATAATGATATCGCAATTAGAATCTAAAGCTTGCCTTAGCTCGTCTAAATCACGAACCTCTACCTCTATCTTCGTCATGTGACCTATTTTTTCACGAAGACTATAGACGGCTTGCTTTATTCCGCCTGCTGCATCAATGTGATTGTCTTTTAGCATTGCGGCATCACTAAGGTTAAATCTATGATTTTTACCACCACCGACAGTAACAGCATATTTCTGAATGGCTCTAAGTCCCGGCAATGTCTTTCTGGTATCGACTATATTAGCCTTTGTACCCTTTACTATCTCTACATATCTGTTTGTTGCAGTTGCAATTCCACTCATATGCTGCAAGAGATTTAGTGCTGTGCGTTCAGCCTTTAGAATAGCACGAGTTTTTCCCGATATATCGGCTATGATGTCACCTTTTTTTACCTTTTCACCATCGTTAATATGTTTAATAAGGGTAATATCACTTTGCAGTGTTTCAAAAACTCTGAACGCAACATCAATACCACACAGTACACCGTCTGCTTTAGCAATTAACTGAGCTTTATTCTGGGCATCTTCAGGAATTAAATTATCTGTTGTAACATCAATATAGTTAATATCCTCAAGCAATGCCTTTTTTATAATATCATCAACATATAGCATATTAATCATTATTTCTATTCACACTTTCATTTAGTACAGTATAAGCGGTGAAAGCCAAGCTCTTCGCCTCTATGAGGTCACGTGTAAGCTCTAGTTCAACATCATTAAGCATATCCATAATATCACCTACACGCTTTAGTGCTTCCTCCTGAAGCTCAGGCTTTGGCAAAACAAAACATACCTTTTGCATTATACTGCGGATTTCTGTTCTCACACCCGTAGGAAGCTTTTTTGTTCCATTTTGTTGCAATGTGGGAACATTCTCTATCATTTCGTCACGGTTAGCATCAATTCGCTTCATTATATCATCAGCAGCACGACGTGAAAACACTAGCGCCTCCAACAAGGAGTTACTAGCCAAACGATTGGCACCATGCACACCACTGTGCGAACACTCTCCGGCGGCATATAGCCTGTCTACGCACGTCTGACCATTGAGATTGATGTCAATACCGCCCATGAGATAATGCTGGCAAGGGAAAACGGGGATTTTGTCCTTTGTGATGTCTACGCCCTCCTGCAAACACTTTTCATATATCATTGGGAATCTATTCTTGAGGAATTCTTCATCTTTGTGGGATATGTCAAGATAGAAATTCTCACTTTTAGTGCATAGGCTCTCTCTTATAATAGCATTAGATACCACATCTCTTGGAGCAAGGTCGCCACGTTCGTCGTATTTCTTTGTAAAGCTTTTTCCTTCACAATTAAGCAAATGGGCTCCCTCGCCTCTGACAGCTTCGCTTATAAGGAAACGCTCTCTGTTCTCTTCAGCGGCAAAGGCTGTGGGGTGAAATTGTATGTAACTAAGATTTTTTATTTCTGCTCCCAGATGATGAGCAATCATATTGCCATCACCGGTAGCTATGGCAGAGTTTGTAGTATATTTATAGACTCTGCCGATACCACCTGTGCATAACATACAATAATGAGTTTTAATAGATAACTTATCACCATTATCACTGATAAGTCCCAATACAAAGCCATTTGTTGCTTTTTCTATGGTATAAACTGTTGTGTTTTCTACGATAGTAATATTTTTATGTTTTTTAACTTCTTCTATCAATGCATCTACGATAGCCTTGCCGGTGCTATCTTTATGATGAACTATCCTGTGGCGTGAATGACCTGCCTCAAGGGTTTTTGCCAAGGTGCCATCAGTGGCAATATCAAACTCAACGCCATATTCTTTGAGCTTTAACACGTCTGATGGTCCTTCTTCAACAAGCACACGAACTGCTTCTTCGTTGTTTTTATGCTTGCCGGCAATCATTGTATCGTTAAAATGCAACTGATAATTGTCATTTACAGTGTCAAGAACACAGGCAACTCCGCCTTGTGCAAGTGAGCTATTAGATAGAGCCAGCTCTCTCTTGCTTATTAAAAGCACATTTGCTTTTTTTCCTACAAATCTTAATGCACCATAAAGACCTGCTACACCTGTGCCGACAATTATGACATCATATTCTTCTTTCACTTATACTACCTTCCCTTTAGAGAATCATTCCTGATTCAAACCACAACACTTTTTATATTTTTTGCCACTACCACATGGACATGGATCATTTCTTCCCACTTTTTGAGAAGCCTTTTTGATTACAGTTTTATTGGCTGGCTGTGAACCATCAGAACCGCTGGTTGCTGTAGGCTTTGCTACTTGCTCACGCTTTATATAATTTTCTACGTTAAGACGTGGCTTTTGTGCTGGGATTTGCTGAGGATTGCTTGGCAATATCACTTGATGTGCTGCCTGAGCCTGCTTAGCTCTTTCCTCTTGGATTCTCATAATTTCCTTCTGCTGTTCCAGACGTTCAAACACTCTTTGCGGATTTGCGAGAACCTGCTTTGCTGTGTTTTCTTTGATTACAGCAATCATCTCATCAAACATATCAGAACCATCGTTTCTGTATTCTACTACAGGATCTCTCTGCGCAAATGCACGAAGTCTGATACCCTGCTTTAGGTTTTCCATGTTATCAATGTGATCCATCCAGTTGGAATCAACATTTTTGAGCAAGAATACACGCTCTAATTCACGCATGAGTTCCTCTGGAACTCTATTTTCGTTTTCTTCATATATTGAGTCTGCCTTTTTCTGAAGCATTTCTACAATATCTTCACGCTCTAGCTTGTCAAACTCTGCATATGTCTTTGGAAGCTCTTCTCTGTCGGTGATAAGCCATCCCATGCAATATTCTGCGAGAGCATCCATATTCCAACTATCTTTCATTTCACTATCTGGCAGATAGAGCATAACAGCGCTTTCTATAACAGAGCTTATCATCTTTCTTACAGTCTCTCTGAGGTCTTCACCATCAAGAACCTGGTCACGTTGAGTATAAATAATTTCTCTCTGACGGTTCATTACATCATCATACTGAAGAACATTTTTACGGATTTCAAAGTTTCTGCTTTCTACCTTTTTCTGTGAATTTTCTATCTGGTTAGAAACAAACTTGTTTTCTATTGGCATGGTCTCCTCTACCTTGAGAGCATCCATCATACCTTGGATACGTTCACCACCAAACAGACGCATAAGGTCATCTTCGAGTGAAAGATAGAATCGGCTTGCGCCAACATCTCCCTGACGTCCGGAACGTCCTCTGAGCTGGTTGTCTATACGGCGTGATTCATGTCTCTCTGTACCCATTATAAACAAGCCACCTGCTGCTCTAACTTCATCAGCTTCGCCTTGAATCTGCTCTTTGTATTTTTTATGGAGTTCTGCATATGTGTTTCTGGCATCTATGATCTCCTGATCGTCTGTCTCTGCATAACCGGTGGCTTCTACTATAAGCTCCTCCGGAATCTGCATACGGCGCATCTCAGACTTTGCCATAAACTCAGCATTACCGCCAAGGATGATATCGGTACCACGACCTGCCATGTTAGTAGCGATTGTAACAGCGCCCTTTTTACCTGCCTGTGCTACTATCTCTGCTTCACGCTCATGCTGTTTAGCATTCAGCACATTGTGCTGGATTCCTCTTCTCTTGAGCATCTTACTGAGAACTTCTGATTTCTCAATGGAAATAGTACCCACAAGAACCGGTTGGCCCTTCTCGTGACACTTCTCGATATCTTCGATAACAGCATTGAATTTACCGTTTTCTGACTTATAGATAGCATCAGGATAATCTATTCTTTGAATAGGTTTGTTGGTTGGAATCTCGACTACATCAAGACTATAAATCTCTCTGAATTCTCCCTCTTCTGTCATTGCTGTACCTGTCATACCTGACAACTTGCTGTAAAGACGGAAGTAATTTTGGAATGTGATTGTAGCAAGAGTTTTGCTTTCGCTTTCTACAGTAACGCCTTCTTTAGCTTCAATAGCCTGATGAAGTCCTTCATTATAGCGACGGCCATACATTAAACGACCTGTAAATTCGTCAACGATAACAACACCGTCATCATTAACAACATAGTCAATATCACGCTTCATTACACCATTAGCCTTGATAGCCTGATTGATGTGATGCTGGAGGGTGAGGTTATCCATATCGGTTAGGTTTTCTACACCAAAATACTCTTCAGCAAGCTTTACACCTACTGGGGTGAGTGTAGCTGTCTTTGCTTTTTCATCAACGGTATAACCGATATTATGTTCTCTGTAATAATCTTCCTTGTCCTCTTTGGAGTCGATCTCTTTGAAGACCTCTTTTTTAAGGGTACGTGCAAAGGTGTTTGCCTTTTCGTAAAGCTCACTGGATTTTTCACCTTTACCTGAGATGATAAGCGGTGTTCTGGCTTCATCGATGAGAATGGAGTCCACCTCGTCAACGATAGCAAAATTGTGGCCACGTTGAACCTTTTGATTCTTGTATACAACCATATTATCACGGAGGTAGTCAAAGCCCATCTCATTATTAGTACCATATGTTATATCAGCATCATATGCTGCTTTTCTCTCTGCGTTGTTGAGGTCGTGAACAATAAGACCTACGCTTACTCCAAGATAACGATATAGCTTACCCATCCACTCAGAGTCACGCTTTGCAAGATAGTCATTAACTGTTACTATATGCACACCCTTTTCTGTAAGGGCATTAAGATATGCCGGAAGGGTAGCCACAAGGGTTTTACCTTCACCGGTTTTCATTTCGCTGATTCTGCCCTGATGCAATACGATACCACCGATAATCTGCACCGGGAAGTGCTTCATCCCGAGAACTCTCCATGCACCCTCACGGCATACAGCAAATGCATCCGGGAGGATATCATCTGTGGTTTCTCCGGCAGCCAATCTATCTTTTAGTTTCTGTGTCTGTGATTTCAGCTCTGCCTCAGACATAGCTGCATATTTATCTTCAAGAGCGAGAACCTTGTCGCAGATAGGTCTGATTCTCTTAACCTCTTTTTTGCTATAATCGCCAAATAATTTTTTTAATAAACCCATTTATGTTTCATCCTTTCAACTGTTTCACGAAAAACTAAACAGTGCTAATATTTTAATTTACGCCTAAATCATCTACACCAAATTGCATACCAATGTTGCATGGTGTGGTGAACACTGTTTCTTCGCCGTCAACTGCGTATCTTACGCTAACCTCAACAGTGTGCTTTGTGGTATCAATATAAGGTATACCATTATTTCCGGGGCTTGGCACAGTGGTTTCAAGAATCTCCTCAAATAAAGGAAGTATATCTGCAATTCTCTCGTTATTTCTTAAAGAGCTTATACCATGCTGAGCTTTTCTCATAGGCAATATTGTAAGCAAGTCACGTTTAGTTTCTTTATCATAGCTCACATACTTTTCCGGAAGCTTCCATGGTGCGCTCCACTCAAGTCCATCAACACGCATAATCACTTCATAAGAAGGCTTTTCAGACTGAGCCATCTGTGAGCTTCTCTCAACTGATACTCGAAGATCTGAAATATAAACATTAGCAGGATCGGTGTTTACATAGTTATTTTTGTAAATAACAGCCTGTGGTGTTCCATACTTTCCGTTGTTATCGTTTACAGAAAAGCTATAAACAGCTACTGTGTTACCATCAGATATAAGCCTTAAATCATAGTCACCTGCACGCCATTTTGTATCAGTTACTATTTCTACTGCCTCTGATGCTAAGATTTCAGCTTTAACAAAGCTTGCATCAATTTCAACATGAGCTATATCGGATAAAGCAAGATAAGATGGCACAGCCACTAGCTTACATACAGATGAATTACCCTTTGGAAGCAGTACATCACACTTAATGCTTTCACCTATGCTATACTCGCTTTTGTCGGTTACAATGGTTGCTTTAGACACATTCTCATCAATGGTGATTCCATTGTTGTTTGAAACTGAATTGTCCCCGTTTCCACAAGCGGACATAGGAAGTGCAAGCATCGATGCAGCAACAATAAGTAAAATTACTTTTTTCATATTTCCTCCTGATTTTTAATAAACAAAATTAATATTAACAAATATGCTCATTGAGATTTCAGACGATATTAAACTCGCCTCTTAAAAATTCTTTTAAATCGAATAGTGAATCACATTTTTGATATAGCATTTTTGATATTTCTTCGTCCGGCTGTGTGCTATCAGGCACCATAATAGTCTTGCAACCTGCCCTATATGCAGATAAAATACCATTTGGAGAATCCTCAACAGCGATACACTCATGCGGATTCATACTTAATTTTTCAGCCGCATATATGTAGACATCAGGCTCAGGCTTGCCATTCTTAACCATATATGCACAAGCTATCTCGTCAAAAAAATGAAAGAGATCGACTGATTTTAGCATACTGCTTGCTCGCTCAAATGGTGTGGCAGTGGCTAAGGCACACGGAATGTGTGACTCATGCAAAAAGCTGAGTACCTCATATGCGCCGGGCTTTGTTTCAACTCCGTTTTTTTCGACAAATTCGCCCATAAGTTCTATTCGCTTTTTCTTGACAATCTCGATATCAAAATCCGGCGAAACCTCACGCTTGAGCTTTTCGGCAGCAAACTTTGTAGCAAGACTCCTAATGCCCAGCACATGCTCGGGCTGCATAGGATAGCCATAAAAATGAGCCGCTTCAAGCCAAAATCTCATATAAAGCTTCTCAGTGTCAAGTATGACGCCATCAAGATCAAAAATAACTGCTCTAGTCAAATTAATGTTTCCTCTCTAAATGAGCAAATATTATTAAACCATTCTAACTCAGTTTAATAGAAGTATTATACCATTATCCTGAAAAAAGGCAAGTAAAAACAGTAAAAAAAATATATTTATCTCTCATTATCATAAAAATATTTTATTTCTGAAAATAATTAATCAAATTAAGGTTTTTTTAAGTATTGTAATTTAATATATAAGATGTAAAATATATTAGAGGTGATACAATGCGAGTGCTTGTGATTGAAGATGAAGTTAGGCTATGCGATGCACTGTGCCAAATACTGAGAGAAAAGAAATATATGGTAGATTATGCTAACGATGGCGAGGATGGGGAATCTTTGGCTAAGAGCGGTGCATACGATGTAATTATTCTTGATATTATGCTCCCTATAAAAAATGGGTTTGAAGTTGCATTATCGCTCAGGCAAAACCATATTGATACCCCTATACTCATGCTGACAGCCAGAGATTCTGTATCAGACAAAGTTAAGGGTCTTGATTGCGGCGCCGATGATTATATGACAAAGCCTTTTTCGCCTGATGAGCTTTTGGCAAGAGTGAGGGCACTCACAAGGCGACAAGGTGAGTTTATATCTGATGTAGCAAGCTTTGGAGATTTGTCTTTTTCGAGGTCAGGAGCAACCATATCGTGTGGCACAAAAGAAGTGCGCCTAAATTATAAAGAAGCTCAGATAATGAACCTGCTAATATCACAGCCATCTATGCTATATTCTAAGGATGATATAATAATAAAAGTTTGGGGATATGACTCAGAAGCAACTGATACAAATGTGGAAGCATATATATCCTTTTTGCGAAAAAAACTCGCATTTGTGGGCTCTAAGGTGTCTATAATATCAATTAAAAAGCAAGGCTACAGATTGGAGGCAGGCGAATGTGCTAAATAAATTAAAGAGAAAAATAGTATATATAAATGTATTCTTTGTGGGAATAGTGCTTGTTTTTGCGTTTGCTTTTATATGCTTTAACTCATACAATTCTACAAAAAACGAGCTATTGCTAAGCCTGCAAATGGAAGCCGAAAACGACTTTTTTGATCAAGGCTCGGTTCTTGGCAATCTGCCTAATCTAATCGGGGGTAAAGACAATGGAGATGACAGAGCAAAATTTTCTGTTTCGTATGTAAGAATTCTGATAGGCAGAAACCATATGATTATATCTGTAAATGAAAATAATGCTTCTATCGACAATGATCTCCTTAACAAGAGCATAAACATAATTTTAAATTCAGATAAAAAGAGTGATGTAATAAACAGCCTTGGCATAGCATACAGCAAACATCAATACATTGACGGAAGTATGTCGGTAATCATAGCTGACAATGCAATTATTGATGATAATCTAAGAAAAAACGTCATAACATCTGTATTTTTATATATCTTTGCAATGTCACTTGTGATACTAATCAGCATAAAGCTATCCAAAATTGCCGTCAAGCCTGTGGACGAAGCATGGCAACAGCAAAAACAATTTATATCTGATGCATCTCACGAGCTAAAAACACCACTCACCGTCATACTTGCAAATAATAACATTCTGTCTAATAATAAACATGACACAATAGAAAATCAGCAAAGATGGATAAACAGCACACAAGATGAAGCCGAATATATGAAAGGCCTAATAGACAGAATGCTAACATTGGCAAGAACTGATGAAGAAAGATTCGTCCCTGAAATATCTAACTTTGATCTAAGCGAGTTGGTATTTGGGTGTGCATTATATTTTGAATCTTCTGCTTACGAGAAAGATATGACTATTAATTGCAATGCTGAGAATATCGTAAATGTGACATCGGATAAACAGATGGTGGCAAAAATAATCAATATACTCATAGAAAATGCGATAAAATATGGCTATAGCTCAAGTGAAATTACTGTGTCTGTTACAAATTTTGGCTCACCGGAGATATCTATCAGCAACTATGGAGAAAGTATACCCGAAAGTGACATAAAGCACTTGTTTGATAGATTTTATCGAGCGGATAAAACGAGAGGAAAAACAGGCTATGGCTTAGGACTATCAATTGCACAAAGCACAGCAAAGGCACTAAATCTCAACTTATTCGCTGAATGTAAAAACAATATCATAACTTTTCATCTAAAGTTCTAAAATATAACTATACTGTAAATTAAATAACAACAGAGCAAAAAATGACGACAGGCAGTTTAGCAATTCTAGCCTGTCGTCATTTACTACTAACATTATTTTATGGGATTATGTGTTTTTAATTTTGCCAGTGCAACCGCCATCACACTTACTGCCACATTGCTTGGCATAAGGACAACCCACACATTTTTCTCCACGCTTCTTTGAACGAACAATATACCATATGATACCTGCCACAATAGCTACCAATATAAAAATAACAATTACATTTTCCATAATCAAAGCCCTAACTTAAAATTATTATTTTGCACCTATCAGAGCATACTCTGATTTCATTTTCTTGTTGGTGTTGAGGATAAGTCCGATCACAACAGCAAATATTGCAACGACAGCTATGAAGCCACCGAAAGCTGCACCAATGTTAAGAGTGCCACCAACGATAAGAGTACCGATAGTGTAAACGAAATATGCAACAGTGTACCCAACTGCAAGCTGAAGTCCGATACCGCCCCATAGCCATTTTGCACTCTTCATTTCGGCATTCATAGCACCGATAGCAGCAAAGCAAGGAGGAGTGTACAGGTTAAACATCAAATATGCAAGAGCCGCGACCTTAGTGATTGCCATAATTCCTGCAACCTCTGCGCCTGCACCTTCCATAAGAGCAAGCTCTTCGGTATCAATCAGGTTTTCAAGACCGACAAAACAAACTGCAAGAGTACCAACAACGTTTTCCTTTGCAATAAAGCCGGTGATAGCTGCCGCAGCCAGTTGCCAAGAAAGAACACCTACAATCGGAACTAACAGATAAGCAAAAGGTGATGCTATAGAAGCAAGTATAGAAGAATCGGCGCTTTCGGCAACTGCAAAGTTCCAAGTGAAGGTCTGCATCAACTGTACTGCCATATTGCATATAAGTATGATGGTTGCAGCCTTAACGATATATGCCCAACCACGAGAGCACATAGATTTAAATGCACCCCACAGAGAAGGCGCCTTATATTCGGGAAGTTCAATGATGAAGAAGGACTTTCTTGCTTTGTAACCGGTGATGGCATTGACAAGAAGCGCACCGAGGAAGATCAGGGCAATACCAGAAAAATACATCAATGCACTAACCCACCAGGCATCCTCAAAGAATGCACCTGCAAAAAGTGCAATAACAGGAATCTTTGCACCGCAAGGCATAAACGGAGCAAGCATAGCGGTTGCTCTGCGTTCACGCTCATTACGAATGGTACGGCTCGCCATAATACCCGGAACAGCACAACCTACGGTAATAACAAAAGGAATGACAGACTTACCGGAAAGACCAACCTTTTTGAAAATTGGGTCAAGCACAACAGCAGCACGAGACATATACCCGCAATCCTCTAAAAGAGCGATAAGGAAATACATTACCATAACAAGAGGCAAAAAACCGACAACGGCAACCACACCTCCTATAACGCCGTCAACAAGAATAGCGGAAATTAAGTGATTTGCATTTTCAAGAAGTCCGGCAACCCATCCTTGGAAGGTTTCAAGAAGCGGAACAAGTCCGGGGATGAATTTATCGCCAACTTCTACACCTTCAGCAATCCAAGTTCCGAGAGTTGTCTGCGAAATATAAAACACAAGAAACATAACTGCTGCAAAAATCGGTATACCGAGCCACTTGTTTGTAAGAACAGAGTCGATCTTGTCACCGATATTTTTGTCCTTGGTGAAAACCTTACGGGTTTCAACCTCTTTTACAATACTATTTACAAACTCAAAGCGTTTGCGGTCAGCCGTTTCAACCTGTGCCTTATCGGTTAGGTCAATATCTACTTGTATGTAAGGTGCGTTTTGCTCTTTTCCTACTTTTGAGATAGCCACTTCAATTACCGCTTTTAAACCATCCGCCGAAGTGGAAACGGTTTCTATAACAGGACAACCAAGTTTTTCAGAAAGTGCCCCTGCATCAATTTTATTACCTTTTTTCTTACCGATATCACTCTTATTGAGGGCAACCACAACAGGAATTCCAAGCTCCAAAAGTTGAGTGGTAAAGAAAAGGCTACGGCTCAGATTTTCTGCGTCCACGATGTTGATGATAACATCGGGGTTTTCGTTCTTTACGTATAAGCTTGTAATACTCTCCTCACTTGTAAAGGGCGACATGGAATATGCGCCGGGAAGGTCAACAGCAGTAATTTGTTCACTACCTGAATACACTTTCTTAATCGGGTGTTCTTTTTTGTCAACGGTAACACCTGCCCAGTTGCCTACCTTTTCATTACGACCGGTCAGGGCATTATACATTGTGGTTTTACCTGAGTTTGGGTTGCCTGTTAAAGCAATTCTCATGGATTTCATCCTCCTATAAAGTTACAAACATTAGTTAGCCGTCGCTAACTGTTAAGCTAAAAAAAATAAGCCTAAGCTTATTTTTATAAAATTAAATAATGATGGCTTCTGCTAATTGGGTATCAATATTATATCGACCATCTTTAATAGAAACCGTGCAACCTCCTCTGCGGTGTGCAACTACGGTAATGGCTTCGCCACTATAGCATCCAAGAGAAAACAAAAACGCATTTAGCTCCTCGTCGTCGGTGTTGATCTCTTTAATAATATATTCTTTACCTTCTTTTGCACCTTTCAAATTCATACTCTTAACACCTCTGTATCATAAACGGTTAGTTACTGCTAACTGCTGGTTCTAAAATATGGTTAGCCGTTGCTAACCACTAAATATTATACATTTTTTTCTTAATTTGTCAAGAGGATTTTTGTAAATTTTTTAAAGTTTTTTGATAATTGCCTTCTTCTCGTTGATTTTACGTTTGATGTGTGATATCCTATAAACAAGAAAACAAAAAATAGTATCGGGAGAGTTGGTTATGGCATTAAAACCTTCAGGTGAAATGTATCTTGAAACAATTTATGTGCTTAGCGAGCATAGTTCTTTTGTAAGATCTATTGATATAGCAGAACGAATGAATTTTTCTAAACCAAGTGTCAGCCGTGCGGTAGGAATGTTGAAAAAGGAAAAATATATCGTTGTTGATGATAATGGATATATTACACTAACCGATGAAGGACTTAAATTAGCACAGAAGATTTACGAGCGTCACACGGTTTTAAGCAAGGTTTTAATGATGCTTGGCGTTGATGAAGAAACTGCATCCGAGGATGCTTGTAAAATTGAGCATATCATTAGTGAGAAGTCTTTTGAAATTATCAAAAAGTATGTAGAAGATATGTGATATAAAACAGTGTCAAATAGAAAAACTGAATAAGTCCGGTAAAAACGGCTAAGAAAGGAAAACACCCTCCTATGGCAGAATTATAAAACACCATAGGAGGTCTTATTATACTAAAATGATATCGTCATATAATAAACTACGGAAAATAAGTGTTAGAATTATCTTAAAGTTGATCCGCAAGCTCCAGAATCAATCTCTCGGTCTTTTCCCAGCCAAGGCATGGATCGGTAATGGACTTGCCATATATAGTGCCGTTGGAGGGTTGGTTGCCATCTTCTATATACGATTCTATCATAAGTCCCTTGACCATATTTTTGATATCAGTGCTATGGCGTGTACTGTGCAAAATTTCCTTTGCAATTCGAGGTTGCTCGTTCCAACGCTTTCCTGAATTAGCATGGTTTACGTCAATTATTATTGCGGGATTTTGCAGATTGCTCTTTTTATAAAGCTCATGCAAAAACTGCAAATCCTCGTAGTGATAGTTTGGCACGAAATCACCATGTTTGTTAGAGTACCCTCTTAAAATTGCATGAGCAAAAGGATTACCGGTGCTTTGAACCTCCCAGCCGGAATATACAAAGGTATATGAATTCTGTGCGGCGGTTACTGAATTCATCATTACATACAAGTCTCCACCAGTTGGGTTTTTCATACCCACCGGTATATCAAGACCGCTTGCTGTTAGCCTGTGTAGCTGATTTTCTACTGATCTGGCACCGACAGCAACGTAAGACAGACAATCTGCAAGATATCTGTGATTTTCAGGATATAGCATCTCATCAGCACAAGAAAAGCCTGTTTGTCTTAATGCCTCGATGTGTAGCTTTCTAATAGCTATAAGGCCTTTCAACATATCAGGAGAGCCGTTTGGATTTGGCTGATGAAGCATACCTTTGTAGCCATTTCCAGTGGTTCTTGGCTTGTTAGTATATATTCGGGGAATTATCATTATCTTATCTTTTACCCTCTCCTGCACACCACGCAAGCGTGTTATATAATCCAAAACAGCATCCTCACGATCTGCTGAGCACGGACCTATTATAAGCAATAGTTTTTTGCTCTCACCAGTAAAGACCTTTTTTATTTCAGCATCATTTTTATTTTTATTTTCAATCATTTCTTCAGAAAGAGGGTACATATCCTTTATTGCTCTGGATGTGGGCATCTCTCTCACAAATCTCATATTCATAATTATTTCTCCCTTGTTTTGTCAAAAAGTTCTCTTTGGCTGGTGGAGTAGCGCATTATTTTGCGTATCTCTTCCCTATTGTCATTCTCTATATAAGAATAAAGCTTTGAAAAAGCTTGCTCAAACAGCTTCATCTGTTTTAGTAGGTCATCTTTATTGAGCAGAAAAAGCTCACTCCACATTTCATCATTTATTTTTGCTATCCTTGTGAGATCTCTGAAAGAGTCTCCGCTGTAGTCGGTCATACACTCTGTATCCCTGCAAGTCATTAGTGTAATAGCTATACAGTGCGTGAGCTGAGATAGAAAAGCAATCATTTCATCATGTTGTTCCGGCGAAAGCACCGTGATAGTTTTAAAACCTAGTATCTGCCCCAACTCTTTGCAAATATCTATTGCATATTGTGTATTCTTTTCGGTGGGTGTAACTATGTAATTAGCATTCTGAAAGATTTCCATGCGAGAATTTTTGACTCCACTAAACTCGCTTCCTGCCATTGGATGGGCACCGATAAACTCGACATCATCACCTAAGATTTCTTGCACACGATATACTACACTACCTTTGACACCGGTAACATCTGTAAGCAAAGCACCTCTCTTTAGATACTTTGAGTAACTCTCCACCCAATCGATAAGATCATGTGGGTAAAGGCCAAATATCACAATATCAAACTGTGAAATAAAACCTTGCTCAGGCTGTGTGCTACCTTGTGTTATCCAATTTTTTTGTAAAGCATAGTCAAGAGAGTCCTGTGAAATATCAATTGCACAGACAGTATATCCCTTGGATGATAAAGCTTGCGCATAGCTTCCTCCAATTAGTCCAAGCCCTACTATAAGGATTTTTTTATCAGTATTCAAGTTCATATCTAACCCCCACGCCTAATTCTTGCAATTTATCGAAAAATTCAGGATAGCTCTTTTTTACAGCTTCTGCACCTGTAATTTTTGCCCCCGTGATACAAGCAAGAAGTGCTTCTGCCATCACTACACGATGGTCGTTATGGCTATCCAGTGTTACACAAGGCTTCTGAAGTTTTCCTTTATGAATAATTACTTTATTGTCAAGGACATCTGTTTTTATACCAAATTTTTTTAATTCCTGCGCCATAACTGATGCACGATCACTTTCTTTTATCATAAGTCTTTTGGTACCTATAAAAGTAGCCCCCTTTTTTGCTGCAGCAGCTGCAAAAAGCACCGGTGCAAGGTCAGGGCAATCAGATATATCTATAGTACGGTCGGGCAAATCTAGTTTTTTAAGGTTTTCTATACACATCTTGTCACCTTGCAAACTATTGTGATTAAGACCATTAATATGAATACCTGCACCTAGTGAATTGAGCGCATAAAAAAAGCATGAATTTGACCAATCTCCCTCTACAACACTGTTTCTGCATTGATATGATTGACCACCTGCAATTTTGAAGACATTTTTTTCTTGTTCTATTATTTTTATACCAAATTGACTTAAAACATCTATCGTAATATTAATATATGGTCGGCTTTCCACCGGAGGTATTACTTTGATAGTGCTTTCGCCATCAAGCAAAGGCAGCGCAAACATTAGCCCACTCACAAACTGACTGCTAACATTACCCGGTAACTCATATTCTCCTGCGGACAAGCTCCCGGTGAATGTTATTTCATTTGGTGATATATCCACATCTATTCCCTTGCTCTTAAACAGCTCCTCGTAGACACCTACACCACGCTGTAAAAGCCGCTGTGTGCCTGTAAAACTTGCTTCGTTGGAAAACAACAATGAAAGAGGAATAAAAAATCTTAGAGTGCTACCACTCTCATTACAATTAAACGATTTGAAATCTTGGGTAAGACAGGTATCACTGTTTATAGATAAAACATCACCATTCAGACTGTAAGTGGCACCTAATGATTTTATACAATTAAGAGTTGCAAGCATATCTTGGCTTTGTGATATGCCTGTGATGGTGCTTTTTCCTTTTGCAAGTGTGGCACAAATCATCATTCTATGTGCATAGCTTTTTGATGGTGGTGCTGTTATAGTCCCTTTGGCAACGCTAGGTTCAATTATCACATCCATTATTAAACACCTTTTCTAAAAGATAATCTATCGCAAGATTGTAACCAGCAATTCCCTTACCTGTGATTGTATGAACTGCTACATCCCTGATATAGCTTATCTGACGATATGGCTCTCGCTTGCTCACATCGCTTATATGCACCTCAACAGTCGGAATGTTTACGCTCTTTACAGCATCTGCGATTGCAATGCTTGTGTGTGTGTAAGCGGCAGGATTGAACACAATACCATCTACGTTATTATAAAAAGCATTGCCAATAGCATCTACTAAATCACCTTCATGGTTTGATTGATAAAATTCTACATCTATATTCTTCTCTTTTGCGTGGACCTTTATAATTTCAACAAGATCATTGTACGTCTGTTTACCATAGATATCTGGCTCACGGATTCCAAGCAAATTTATGTTAGGCCCATTCAAAACTAATATTTTCATTTGGCAATCTCCTTTATTATAAGTTCCGCTATCTCTTCCGGCAAATAATTCCCATTTACGGTAATATCACAGTTTTCATAATTATCGCCGAATGATACAATGGCACTATTGCTCATCAGAAACCATATAAAGTCTTCATCTGCATAATTCGCATTGCTGAGCATAATCACATGGTCACTGTTATTAAAGATGTTGCTAATTAAATTTTTAGATTTATTAAGCTCAGAGTAATTCATCATACAGAGCTTCTTATCAAATCTATGTGAGAGATATTTTGCTATACCCCTGTGTTTATCAGACTGATTTGCAAGCAGAACTATATTTTGTTTTTGTAGGCTGACAGAATTGTAAGCCTTGTTTATTTTATCTAAATCTACATCAATATTTTGAAATAGTGCCGAAGCATAAACCGCCTGAGCAGATAACATATATAATCCACCCTCGCAGATAAGTTTTCTCTTGCGTCCCTCTAAAATCAGATTACTTCTGATTGGATTATAAATGGCATCTAGAATACCCTCAAGGCTACTAAAACATGAAATATCAATTGGTGATGCATTTGTATTCGGATACATACCCACAGGAGTGGTATTGATAATAAACTGTGCGTCCGAGTGGAATTTTATTGTTTCAGTATATGATATTGAGCCATCCTTACCACTGCGTGATACAAAAAGAATACATTTTGCACCTAAGCTTTGTGCTACCGCATAGGCTGTTTTTGATGTGCCTCCAGTACCGAGGATAAGCACCTTTTTACCTTGGAGCTTTGCTCCCATGTACATTAACTGAGCCTTCATTCCATCATAATCGGTGTTATAACCATATAGCTTTCCGTTACGATTCACAATAGTATTCACAGCACCAATATGTTTTGCCATGGGTGATATTTCATCAAGATACTTAATAACAGTCTGCTTATAAGGAATGGTAACATTAATTCCACAAAAATCCTTTTTTATCAGAAAATCATGTAATTCATCCGGTCTTAGCTCCATTAATTCGTATTTATAGTTTCCAATATTATTGTGGATTTCACAGGAATAGCTGTGACCAAGACGTTCACCTATTAGTCCATATTGCATGGCAGTACTCCTTTTAACATTACATCGGTGCCATATCGTTGTGCAAGCATATCGCAAATTACTATTGCCGTTACACTATCAATAACAGGACATATTCTCCTGATTATTGCAGGATCATGCCTGCCTGATATGGATATATCTACATTTTCTGATGTGCAGAAATTAACGCTCTTCTGCTCTTGTGAGATTGACGGGGTTGGCTTTATAGCACATTGGAACAATATGGGCATACCATTGGTAATGCCTCCGTTAATGCCACCGTTGTTGTTAGTTTCACAGACAACTTTGCCATCTATTACTCTGAAAGGATCATTGCACTCACTACCCTTTGACGCTGCAAACGAAAATCCTAAACCAAACTCGATTCCCTTTACACCGCCCAGGCTAAATACAGCGTGAGAAATCATACTTTCCATACTGTCAAACCACGGCTCTCCGAGTCCCGGTGCCAAACCGCAAACAGCAGTCTGAGTGATACCGCCGATACTGTCATTTTGCTCTCGTGCTGTATTTATCTGTGAAATAACCTTTTTAGCAAAATCACTATTATCTAAAATAGGAAACTCATTCTTTTTTAAAAACGCTATATCTTCCTCAACATTATTGAAGGCACGTCCCTCGGCAATGCCACATTTTAAAATATGCGTGCCAATAGTCACGCCTATTTTCTCAAGTGCAGGAATCAGGATTCCACCAGCGGCGACTAATCCCGCTGTAATTCGTCCTGAAAAATGCCCTCCACCTCTATAGTCTTCATACCCGTGGTATTTACAAAACGCTGAATAATCTGCATGAGAAGGTCTAGCAACACCATAATGATAATCAGAGCTTTTTGTATTTTCGTTTGGGATGGTTATACATATTGGGGTGCCGGTTGTGAAACCGTTAAACACACCGCTTAATATCTTAAAATCATCTTTTTCTCGTCTTGGTGTGTCAATAACAGAGCTTGGGCGACGACGTAAAAGATTTTGCTCTATTACGTTAATATCAACGGGTATTCCCGGAGCTAAACCATCGATCACAACACCGACAGCAGGACCGTGACTCTCCCCAAACAATGTAACTGCAATGCTTTGACCAAAAGTGTTTTTCATAGTGAACTCTCCACTTTTTTTAGTATTTCTTCAGCCGTAAGATCAACAAACTCAAAAGAGCCAATGTTGTTTACAATAACAGATCTTATCTTGTTTTTTTCCATCTTTTTATCATGAAAGATTATTGGCAAAAGTTTGTTGTAATCTCCTGTATATTTTATCGGCAAATTATATTTATTCAAAACTGACTTTAATCTATCTCTGACATTGTCACCACACATAGGAAGCATACCTGCCGCCACACATTCTCCATGAAGCATCTCGCCACCATATATACTCTCTATAGCATGACCAACTGTATGCCCAAAATTAAGGACTTTTCGCAAACCCTGTTCCTTTGGATCCTTTTCTACCACATCTTTTTTTATATTAAGAGAACGATATATAATTTCATTGAGATCAGAATATATATCCTCGCTTTTTTCTATCAATTCAAATAAATCTGCATCACAGGTTGCTGCCATTTTGATGGTCTCAGCAAGGCCTGCGTGCAACTGCCTGACATCCAATGTTTTTAGTGTGGATGGATCTATAATTACCCTATTAGGGTTGTAAAAAGCACCTACAATATTTTTTATGCCATTAAAATCTATAGCTGTTTTGCCCCCGATAGATGAATCCACCTCAGAAAGCAAGGTTGTGGGGATATTATAAAAATCAATACCACGCATATATGATGATGCTGTAAAACCACTGAGATCGCCAACTACGCCACCACCCACAGCAACCACACAGTCACCACGTGAAAAGTTGTTTTCGAGCATAACAGTGAGCAGGTTTTGGTACTGCTCAAAGCACTTACTGGATTCTCCCATTGGAATACGGGCGATATAATACTGCTGAGATTGAGAAGCGACTATTTCGCTGTATTCCTTCGGCACGCCCGTATCAGTAACTATCAAGACCTTACGTCTTAAGTTTATGAACTCGCCAACCTTTTCAAGTGCGCCATCTTGAAGAATTATACTATACTCTCTAGTATCAGAATGAATTGGAATAATCATATAGCTTTCCCCCATCATAGATCATTGGTGCAGAATGTGCCAATCACCTTCAATCTGGCACAAATAGCTGATAATTCCCTGAGCATATCCTGTCCGTTTTGATTATTTATATTGCCTTCGGCTTCAAGATAGAAAAAATAATTCCACTGGAGGTTTTTCATAGGTCTGCTACGAAGACTGCGCATATTAAATCCATGAGCACCCACAATATTTAAGGTTTGTGCCAATGAGCCTGCCTTATTTTCAACCGTGAAAACTATGATAAAGCTTTCATTCTCCCTCACTCCAAGAACACTAGGTTTACTCTGTACACGTGAAAAAGCTGCAAAACGTGTTGTATTGTTTGGCACATCGTTTATTGCACTGTCAATTATTTTTAAATCGAAAAAGTCTGCTGTTTCTTCTGAAGCAATCGCCGCTAATGTAGGATCATTCGTTTCTTTAACATACTTTGCAGCAACCGCTGTATTTGAATACGACATTGTTTCAAAATTGTGATAGTCAATATATTTTTTACATTGGTGTAGTGCTTGTGTATGGCTTATAACTGTTTTAATTTGAGAAATATCAGAGTCTTTATTAGCAATCAAATTGTGACGTATCGGAACATCAATAACACGATTTATATACAAATCGCCTGAAAAGATAAGATCCATAACTGTTCCAACTTCGCCGGCGTAGCTGTTTTCAAGTGGTAATACTGCACAATCGCACTCACCATTCTCTACTGATGCATAAACATCAGAAAAACTAGAATACGAAACTAGTGATGCATTAGGAAACATACGTTTGGTAGCAATATATGCAAACGCACCCTCCACACCGCAATAAGAAACTCTTTGTCCACTCATCAGCATTGATTGATACTGACATGAAAGCGAAATTACATCTTTGAGAAACTGAGTATAGTATGACATAATCTGCGGACTATGAATATTTGATTTATATTTATTTATAATTTCTGACTCTCTCTGCTGATCCTTTACAGGAAGTGCGTGTTCTTTCTTATAGGCTGCTATTGTTTCACTTAGGCTCATTCTTTTTTCAAACAGCTTTGCCATTTCTGTATCTATATTTTCTATCTCAATACGTGCATTTTTAAGCTCATCCATCATTATTCTCCTACTTGTTATTATAAATTAACATTTTATAATTTATCAAAAACTCATATTACCCAAAATCTTATTCTGACATTTTATTTTATCATAATAATTAAAAAAATTCAATTAATTATTACCCTTCAAATATATCTCCACCAAAAATTTACTAAATTACACTTTAATTTTATATAAAGTGTTGATTTTTGTCTGCTAATATGCTAAATTAATAGCGGTTTAGATTGTTGTTTAGTAGTGTGGCAATTATTGTTCGATTTATCTTTGATTGGCATCTTGTTACTATGTATAAAATGCAATATCTGCCACAGCTTGTATTATAGGAGATGTAAATTTATGAAGAAGAGAATAATACCAATCTTCTTGGCATTAACTCTTGTATTATCAAATTATTTATGCTGTCTTGGTGCTAATGCATCTAATGAGGACTACCAAAATTGTCACGCGCTAAAAGAAATTAAGTTTGGCTCTGATGATAGGATTATCGTTGGAGAAAATGTCGATTTATTATATAAAAATGATTTGCTCAAGTGTTTGAAAGAATATATCTCAGAGAGAGAGTCTGACTTTACTAGTACGCAAGGCACAAACAATAGAAAAAATACTATTAAAGCATTTGAGGAACAATCGAATATTAAAATTTATGATGCTGATGTGACGGGTGTATTACAATCCTGCACCACTAACGATGGTAAAATTGCGGTAGATCTATATGAATACACCTTTTTCGATTACGATGATACTGCAGATAACAAAGTGGCATATGATGTTTCGGGATTTGGAACAAATCACGAGCTGTTATTACAGATGACTAATGGGAATATCAAAATAATCGAAGATAACTACATAGACAACCTTATAGAAACACCAGATATACATATCGATGAGGATATAGATACAGATATCGTTGCTGAAAATAATAATAATAATAATAGGTCTGCACCAAGAGGATACAGCATCTACAACTCTTATAATGTTACTGCTGCAGTGGAATATTCTGATGAATACGCATTATCCTATAATACATCATACGCTAACTTTAATGGTGTTGGCGGTGATTGTGCTAACTTTGTCTCTCAGTGTATTTATGCTGGTGGTATGCCACAGGTTAAATGTGAGCCTTATGGAACAAATGGTTGGTACTACAAATCATCCTCTAATAGAAGTGCCACCTGGACCGGCGCAAAATACTTAAGACAATGGATGGGTAACAACAGAGGAAAGCTAGTAAATGACCCATCTGACGCTGATATTTTTGTAGGCTCTCCTTTGTTTGTAGACTGGACTAACGATGGTGTGTGGGATCACGCTTACTTTTGTATTGGCATGAACAGCTCGGGCACACCTATAATCAATTCACATAACTTAGACCGTTATCATATTAAATGGAACTATGGTGAAGAAACAGCAAGATATTCTACTGTACAGCTTACCACAAGCAATTCACAAGTTATTAAACCTGGCTATGATGTTAATGATCCAAACAACTATCCGATGCCGGTTAGAACACTACGAAATTACACCTCCGGAGAGGATGTAAAGTGGCTGCAAGCTACACTTTGTGAATTGGGATACAGCATATCTGTTGACGGTATATATGGCAGTGCAACGGAGTCTGTTGTAAAAAGCTTCCAGAGTGCGAATTGTATGTCAGCTGATGGAATTGCAGGTGCAAACACTATACTCAGAATACAGGCACGCCTTACAGCAACCCGAAATTCCGACTTATTCGGAAAGGACTTCTATGCATATATAGCAACAGATAACTTCTCAAAATATCTTGAGAATGAAGAAAATAACGTAAGAATTTCTAAAAAAAATGATGCGTATAATCCAAAGCAAATTTGGCATTTTAAAAAAAGCAATAATGATTCATCATATACTATATATAACGAATACAATGGTCATCTTGGCTATGTTTTATCAACTGATGGCACCTCTAAAGCCAATGGCGTTAATGTCAAGATGTCAATAGATAATGCCCAAAAAAATCAAAGATGGTATATCTCAACCATTGGCGGAAATATAGTCCTGATGAATGTTAACAGCGGAGAGACTTCAATGGTTCTTGATGTTATGTCCGGCACAATAACCTCTGGTACAAATATACAACAGTGGGAATACAACTCATTAAGAGCACAATCACTCAAAATTAATAATTTGAGTTTTGAGGGTATAGCCTATAAGAAACCGTCAACACCTGCAAAATCTATTATCTCTGTGAAATCAATTGGTAGACCAAATGAAAAAACAACATTACAGTGGACATCATCACAAACTGTAGGAAAATATGATAGCCGTACATACAATTTGAAAGTTTGGAGTGGTACTAACACAACCAAAACCCCATATATAAATACTGATGATTTGACTACATTGCAATATGATGTTTATTTACCTAAAGGCACCTATACAGCATCTATAACCTCAACAAATACAAAATACTATAACTACAACACATATAGCGATAAAATTACATTCACAGTTGGAAGCAATTATGTTATCTATTACGATGCAAATGGTGGTACAGGAGCTCCCTCAAGTCAAACCAAGAGCGCCGGAAAAGATATTACTTTATCAACAAAAGAACCCACGAAGGATGGATATATCTTCCTTGGATGGTCTACAAATAAATATGCCACTAAAGCTGAGTACAAAAAAGGCGATATATACACACTTGATGCATCTGTAACACTTTATGCAGTTTGGGAGAAAATACAATCTGATACCTCTACAGATGCTCCTGTAAAATACTTCACCGTATCATATAATCTAAATGGCGGAATTGGACTAGTACCGGCGCAGCAATGCATAGAGGGCGACGCACTAACGCTGGCATCTACAATTCCATTTAAACAAGGATATACCTTTGTAGGATGGAGTACAAGTAATTACAATACAGAAGAACTATATATGCCGTCTGAGCAAATCGTGGTAGAATATAATCTCGTATTATATGCTGTGTGGCTTAAAGATACTGTGATAGTAGATAGTGAAGTAGATTCTTCTACAGACAGCGAAAACGAAGACTCTAATACCGATAGCTCCGTCGAGAATTTACCAAAGGAATGCAAAATCTCATATAACTTGAATGGTGTTGGTGGATTTTTCCCAACACAAACATGCCTGCAAGGTTCTGTAATAACAATATGGGGTATGGTACCATTTAACCCTGGTTACGTATTCCTTGGCTGGAGTGAAAATCAAATAGCCACTAGGGCGACATACGTACCTAATGGAAAGATTACTGTAAATGATGATATTGTTCTGTATGCTGTGTGGCGAGACGAGCTTATGATAGATGACAGCGATTATCTCCAAGAAACAGATAGCGAACAATCAACATACAACAGTGACTCCGATATTACTGATAGTGATACATGGCTGATCGAAAGTGACTCAGATGCAGTTGAAAGCGACTTAGACTTCACTGATAACGAATCTGATACAGAATCAGATAGTGATATAATAATTAATGGTGACTATACTGATACAGATAATATCATGCTGGGTGATGTAAATCTCGATGGAAAGGTCACTATGGAAGACGTAGTGTTGGCACAAAAAAAGGTTGCATTGATAATTGAATTGGACGAAATTCAAACAAAAAATGCTGATGTTGATTACGATGGCATAATAACAATGCTTGATATAACCCTTATTCAAAAATATGTTGCTAAACTAATATCTTCACTATTATAGTTTAACATATCTATAATACAAAAATATAGCCTCAAAGCGTTGAGCAAACCAATGCTTTGAGGCTTGTTTTTTAATTTTTAAAGTTGTAACAATAAATATAGTGACCTTGTCATCTTAATATGTATTCCCTATTTTCAGGATATATCCTGAATACATTGATATATATACTATTAAGCATTCATATTATCATAACATTCAAGTTCTTTTTTTAAATAAGCAAAGTATTTTGTTGTGCTTTTAAACATTATCTTCAGAGTTTTTATCTCCCTCTTTCTGCTTTTTAGAGGAATTTTTGCCTATTCTATAGACTATCACCATACAAATAACAAAGAAAAGACCAATTGCAAATCCAATCAAAAGCATTTTTATAGAATTATCATCACCATCAAGCATTATTATCTCTGGTTCGTCTAGTTTGTCTATCTCATTCCGGTCTGGAGTATCGACAGATGGCACTATGGGCTTAGACGAATCATCTGATTTATTCTTTGAATCAGAGTTTAATGATTTTGTGGATTTTGATGTGGTAATGCTTACCTTGCCACCTGCTTGTGAGACCTCAATCACATCATCACAAATCATATTTGAATGGTTACCTTTGCTATCAATCATTTCACTGTTAGTTACGTAAAATTTCCCATAATAATTCTTCTTAAACTTTACATTAATTTCACTTTTGTTCCCATCAGATACGCCGCTATTCTTATAGTATAGGATTGTTGCAGCTGAGTCTTGGTCATTATACTTCAGTCTGGCATTATCGGTAGTTTTTATGCTGTTTATTTCGGCCTTTGTGCTATCATAATGTAGCACAAAACGTACAATATCAGCATCACATCCACCAAACGAGAAAATAATTGTATTCCCATCCGCCTTGAGATGTGCTTCAGGCAGTGCAGATGCGGTCGAAATTAAGTTAATAATGAAAATAATAGAAAATATTATTGCTGTTATTCTTTTTAACATATGATTATAAGCCCTAACTCTTAATTAAAATATTCTTTAAATCAAGAATATCAGTATATCACAAAAACATTTATAATGTCCATATTTTTGATAATATTACGTAATATTTGGTCTGTAGTAAAAAAATTAAGCAATCACCATACGATGATTGCTTAAAACTAATTCATATTCGATTACTCTATAGAAATCAGGAAATAATAGACAGGCTGTCCACCATTTACAATAGTGACCTCTATATCCTTACCAAATTTATCATTTACAGCCGCCTCAACCATACGAGCCTGTTCCTCAGAGATATCCTCGCCATAGATAAGGGTTATATATGATGTACTCTTTGAAATCATACTTTTGATAAGCTTAACAGTTGCTTTTATAGGATCCTTATCAGTGATAGTAAGCTTGCCGTTGTTGAGGGCAATGATTTCGCCTTCCTTGATTTTGTTTCCACCAAACTCGGAATTTCTTGCAGCAAATGTTACGGAACCGGTAGAAACACCGCTCATATATTCTATCATAGCATCTCTATTATCGTCGGCACTGCTTTCAGGATCAAATGCGAGCATAGCAGACAAGCCTTGTGGGATTGTCTTAGAAGGTATTACTATAACTCGTCTATCCTCTACAAGCGGAACTGCCTGCTCCGCAGCAAGAATGATATTTTTGTTATTTGGTAATACAAAAACTGTCTTTGCCGGAGTAGCCATAACTGCTTTGTAAATATCATCTGTGCTTGGGTTCATAGTCTGGCCACCGCTTACAACGTGCAAGCATCCTAACTCATTGAACAATGATACTATGCCATCACCAGATGCAACAGATACAAATCCGATATCCTCTGTTGGCTCAGCAAATGAAAGATCCTTCTTAACAGGAGTCTTTGATGATGCCGGCTTGTTATTTCCTGCCTTTTTATGCTGCTCCTTCATATTTTCTACCTTAACTGTGAGAAGCTGACCATATTTTAATCCTTCTTGCAATACAAGACCAGGTGTTTCTGTATGAACATGAACCTTTATTATCTCATCATCACTTACAACAACTACACAATCGCCTATTGTCTCAAGATATGCTCTTAAATTCATAGGTTCGTTTTCTTCTCTTTCAGTATCTCTGCCTACGATAATTTCCGTGCAATAGGTGAATGTGATATCATCATCAAACTCAGCTGCTGCACTTTTAAAGCTATCTTGCTCTTCATCGCTTTCTGAAGTATTCTTTCTCTCTGTCTCTATCATGCCATTACCTTCAAAAACAGAAAGCATACCATCAAAAATATCACAAACTCCTCTACCACCTGCGTCTACAACACCCGCTCTTTTCAAAACAGGGAGTAAATCAGGAGTAGTATCAAGTGCTTTATGTGCAGATTCTGCAACAATTTTCCAGATACTTATTGTAGGCAAGCCATCTCTGAAAGCTTTTTCTGCATCCTCATATGCAACACGCGCAACAGTCAGCATAGTACCTTCTGTTGGCTTCATAACTGCTCCATATGCATCCTCAACGCCTATCTTAAGACTTTTTACTATAGTAGCAGCATTTAATTCTTTGGATTCTGCCAATGCCTTTGAAAAGCCTCTGAATAAAATAGAGAGAATTACACCGGAGTTACCTCTTGCTCCTCTAAGCATTGCAGATGCAGCCTTAGCTGCGACCTCAGCAACAGAAGCATTATCATCCAGAGAAAGTAATGCTTCTTTAGCTGAATTAATTGTCATGGACATATTTGTGCCGGTATCTCCATCAGGCACCGGGAATATATTAAGATCGTTAATTTCTTTTTTATGATTTGTAATATTATTTGCGCCAGATATGATTGCATTTTTCAAGCATGAACCGCTAATCATAGCAACACTTCCTTTTTTTACAAAATAGTTTTTTGTATTATATCATATATAGTATTAAATTGCAAATATTAATACTAGAATTTTACACTATTTCAATGCGTTCTACAGACATAGTTTTACCGTTTTTCTGATTAATATTAAAAATAACGCCATTTAATTTGCAATCACCCTGTGCTAAATCAAATCTGACAGGCATTTTGTCCTTAAGCTTTGAAATAACAAGCTCTGGTTTAACACCTAAAACTGAGTGTATAGGGCCAGTCATACCAATATCTGTAATATATCCTGTTCCGTTTGGAAGAATTGTTTCATCAGCAGTCAAAACATGTGTATGTGTTCCGTATATAGCAGAAACACGACCGTCAAGATAATACCCCATTGCTCTTTTTTCACCTGTAGCTTCCGCATGAAAATCTACAATACTAATATTAGCATCATTTTCTCTAAGAATTTTGTCGATAGTTCTGAACGGACAATCGAGATTCTCCATAAAAGCAACACCCATAAGATTTATAACATTAATTTTATAGCTACACATATCTAAAGTGCAAATTCCCTTACCGGGTGTAATACCATCTGGGTAATTAGCCGGTCTTATAATCGCAGGATGAGAATCAAAAAGATCATACATTTCTTTTCGACGGAAAGCGTGATTTCCTGTTGTGATAACATCAGCACCGGCATTAAATATTCTTTGAGCTGATACAGGAGTTATCCCGTTTCCGTCAGCAGAATTCTCCCCATTAACAATTACAACATCTATATTCTTTAATCTTTTAAATGAAGGTAGTTTTTGTGCAAGAAAATCACATCCAATACTACCAACAACATCACCTATGACCATCAAATTCACTGAAACAGCATCTACCTTTCACAGATAAATAAAAGAGGTCCCAATCATATGTTGGAACCTCTTGGTGCATACACCCTGAAAACTGAATAAAGATTTAAATAAAGCTTCTTTCCTTGC
>JAEDHT010000019.1 GCA_016296885.1 Clostridiaceae bacterium
TCCTTTGATTCTGTGTAAGCTGTGCCTGAATGTGTCCAGCTACCTCCGTTTGGATTTACTGTTACTGTAGATTTGTTAGGTGTCCACTGAGCATAAAGTGTAATTTCGTCGAGTGGTAATTT
Source organism: Clostridiaceae bacterium (assembly GCA_016296885.1). Taxonomy (GTDB): domain Bacteria; phylum Bacillota; class Clostridia; order Oscillospirales; family Acutalibacteraceae; genus JAEEHZ01. The sequence continues at coordinate 123 of JAEDHT010000019.1, forward strand.
TGCCAAATCTGTTACACTCTGTCCATTTGTGTATTTTGCGCCTGTGCCATCTGACTTTGTATTCCATGAATCAAATGTATAACCTGTTCTTGAAAAGGCATTTGAACTAAGCGACTGTGCCACGCCAAATGTGAACTTTTGATCAGCCATTGTGCCTGTTGCATCTGTTGCATTCTTATCAAATTTAACAAGATAATATTCAGGTGTTATAGGCACATCAAAGACTTTTGTACCACCTGCACGTACTTCAGCAAGTGTAATTGTGAATGCTCTGTTTGATACATTGTTCAGAGAGTAACCGCGAGTATCCTTAATATTACTTACATCTACCCTATATGAACCATACTCTACTGAGCCATAATTTATAGCAACAGTAGGAGTAGTAATGGTTTGTGTGTTTGCGAAAGCATTATCATCCGTTGTTGTCATAGATGTTTTTACAGATGCAGATTTAACTGGTTTATCTATAGTTGAATCATATACACCATTACCATTGTAATCAAGGAATACACGAACTGTAAGATCCTTTGATGCTATCTCAGATTTATAAGGCTGATTAAATGTATGTGTTTCTGTTTTTGTGCTACCTATATAGCTATCAATACTAACAGTGTTATTTGCAGGATAATTCGGTCTAATATCGTCACGAGCCTTAAATTGTCCGGTTACTCGAATAGTTTCACCCGGTAAAAGAACATTGTTTTCGCCAAGGTTAGCTATAATTTTGCCAGTCGTACTTGTATCAAGCGTGTAATCTTTAACATCTTTCTTAACAGTACCATCAGCATTAAGTATTTCGATAGTCAAGCTACCAGGCACATATGTTGATGGACCGGAAAAAAAGTTAGGGAATGTATCTGTAATTGTAATTTTAGATAACATCGCATTACCTGTTGACTTAATAAGAGTACGGAAGTCAATAGTCTCATCCGCTGTAACTGTGAGTGCTGTTGCTGTTGATGCAACATCTACAAATACTCCGTCCTTCTTATACTGTGATGAGAATACAATATCATATGATGGACTTACATCAAATGCTCTTACGTTTGAAATCTTACATACTTGTGATGTAGATGCATTGCCATCAATATTACTTGTATCGCTTATTACATCACCTTTTACTTCTGGATTATTTTTTAAGAAGTAACTACTTACTGAATCCTTTAAACTATAATTATCACAACCAATCGGTGTAGCCGGCTGATGACTAGCAGATGCATAGATTGTAAACAACTGGGAACCAGCATAAGCCTTTGAGTTAAGCACAAGTGGTAAAGGCATATATGTTATGTAATTATAATGAGAAGTGGTTGGGGAAACAGAGCTTCTATCCAAACGCCTAAGAACACATGGAATTGAAATACGCCATGTCTCCTGATTATTCTCCTCTTTAACTTTAGTAAGAGTAACTACAGTATCAGTAATTACATTGTCACTTCTATTTTCTTCAATTGTATATTTATATACAGTGTCTGACTGACGAGATAATACGTTACTTGATGTATCAAGCTTTACCCCTCTTGGGAATACAACTGTTAATAACGGATTATGCCATTTTGTATTTTCAATAATATTTTTATTATAAGAAGTTATATTAGCCTCTGTGGCACTATTGTCCTTTGCAGAATTAAATACATAAAGATTAGAATTAATTTTCTTTGTCTGGTCACCTGACTGTCCTAATTGTGTAATATCATTGTTGTTTGTAACCTGAACATAAGCACCATAAGCAGGATGTCCTGTTGTATATATCAAATAGTATGCATTTTCCTTACGAAATTTTGCCATACCTGTTGCAGAATTATAATCAGTATTATTATATAATGTATCTTCTTGATCGCCATTATAAATATAACGATAAGATAATTCATAACTAAATTTTGAGCAATCATTATCAACAATTGTAGCTCCTGTAGCTAAATTTTTCTTATTTAATGGCAACCCGAAAGTAAAATTAAAGCAGTTCGAAGAAGTTGAACGCTGATCATATTTTATTGCATAGACTTTGGTACCATTGTTAATATAGTATGGAGTTGACTTTATGCTTTCTATCCATTCATTGGAAGCTAAGACAACATCATTGCTTGCTTCTGTACCGAATGTAATAGAAGAGTTATATGCTACGTCATTTTTTGTAACTGTCTTGCGTGTAGATCCATTAGTAATAACGATGGACAGATCAGCTGGGCAATTTGTACGCCAAATGTTTTTAACAGATTTTATCCTTGCAGGGAATGATGAATCGTTGAACCATGTGACAGATACATCAGGTATATCTAGCATACCATTGCTACGAAGATATCTTATAGATCCAAAAGAAACTTCATCTGATGTATTATTCAGATCGAGAGAATATGAATATGTACTTTCATTCATACCGGCAGAACCGTCAAGATCTTGTATAGGATCTAGTACCGTTAAAGAAATGTTCTTAGTGCTTATCTCGCCTGTGCTGCCATACTCTTTTGTGTAAGCTATGATTTTGTTACTTATATTTATTTCCGTAATATCCTTTTGATCTGAAGGCACATTAATAGTACATTCAAATGGAGTTGAATTTGAAATTGATGTTACAGATGAACCACATATAGGGTTAGAAGTAAGTTCAGTATATGCGTTGATTATCTCTGCGGCGTTAAATTTTCTAGTGATTGTCCATCCGTTTGCAACGCTACCTGTAACAGTATATTTGCTAGCAATTTTTGAATCAAGTGTAATTTGAGCACCCTTGCTTACAGTTATTGTCTGTACGAGAGGATAATCAGTATCAAGCATTGGAATCTGATTATACGAGTCAAAACTGAAATCATCAAAACTAAGCTCAACTCTTTCAGATATTTTTCCGATCTCTAATCCACGATAGATGTGTTTTGGCTTTATTACCTGGGAATTAAAATAATGATAAGAGATTACATTACTATGCCATGAATTCAATGCATATTCCTTTGAGGCTACTACATCTGAACCGCTTGTTACATAGAAATTTTTGAAAAACATAGTATTCTTTTTTACATTTGCAATATGCTTCATTTCAAAATCACAAGTGATATAGATGTTGAGTTCTGACTCCATGTTTTGAGGAGAACTCAAAGGAATACTTATGTACTTTGATGTGCCTTCGGTACCAGCAATTTTTCCGGTTTGTATGGTTGCTGAATTTTCTGCACCATCACCAACTTTATACTTAAAATTCTTAAAATATGGTGTATTGGGGCTGGAATAATAAGAACCGGAAGTGTCGTAGATATAGTCCAGCGGAACTATAAAATTACCGGTAGTTGCAGATGCTGATGCAACTATAGTGGCTTGAATAGTCAATCTATAATCAATCTGGTCTCTACTGGATTTATTTGCACTACCCGTGTAATAACTCTGATCATTGTAAGAGTGATAGGTGGAAGAATAGGAAATATCACCTATTGTAAAAAGATTTGTTGCACCTTTTAGATTCGAAGAATCTCGCGAATCACTTAATTCTGGCAATTCCTCTTCATCATCCATAATGACTAAAGGTGAGCTGACATCATTTGTGCCGAAAATATCTTTAATATTCTCAGCGTTTACCGCAATTATCGAAGATGACACAACTATCATCAATGACAATAATATTGCGATTGCTTTTTTCATATATATTCCTCCTAAAAATAATTTCACGAAGTAAGTTTAACACAATAGGAATAAGAAATCAATATAAATTGGCTTTTTTTACCAATTATATCTATCAAATTAAGCGAATTTACTTTATTTGCAGTTTAATTATCAAGGTTTAAGTATATTTTAAAAAAAATAAAACAACCACTACTTTTTTATTTGTAATGGTTGTTTTTTATGTTTATTAAATTTAGATTAAAGTGGTGTTTCTTATCACAAAAATATTATCTTTTTCTTTTCCAAACTGTTGGGATAATTGCTAGGAGCATTGGATATATCTCAAGTCTTCCCAAAAGCATAGCAAAGGATAAGACAACTTTTGAAAGATTAGAATAATCAGCAAAGTTAGCTGCCGGGCCCACCGCTGAAAATCCAGGACCAACATTATTAAAACAGGCTATTGTTGCACTAAAATTTGTTTCCATATCAAAAGGTTCCAGCGACAACAATATGAAAATAACAGCTATGCATACAATATAAAGAGAAAAATATGATGTTACTGCACTAAGGGTAGTTTCTTCCACAATCTTATATTCAAGGCTTATACTTTGAACATTACGTGGATGGAGTAGCTTCTTTAGTTCTCTGTAAATTATTTTAAAGAGCAACATAACTCTTGAAATTTTAAGTCCTCCGGCAGTTGATCCTGCGCAGCCTCCTAAAAACATTAATATGAGAAGTATGCTTTTTGATAATACCGGCCACGCATCAAAGTTCACTGTGCTAAATCCTGTTGTGGAAATAATGGACGAAACCTGAAACGAAGCATTTCTTATAGTATCGGACATTGTGTTATATAAAGGATAAGTATTGAGCGAAATAATCACGACGCTTACAAAAACAATTGATATATAACACCACAATTCTGTACTCTTTATCATCGCTTTAAATTTTTTAATTAGCAACAAATAATACAAATTAAAATTGATACCAAAAAGAATCATAAAAATGGTAATAACCCATTGCAAATACGGACTATAACCACCAACACTCGAATTTTTAATGCCAAATCCACCTGTACCGGCAGTTGCAAAAGAATGAAGGAGGCTATCATAAAATGACATACCACCCAAAAGTAAAAAGACCATCTCTAACATAGTCATAACGATATAGATCAAATAGAGAATCTTGGCTGTGTCTCTTGCTCTTGGAACGAGCTTACCCACTATTGGACCCGGCATTTCGGCTCTAAGAATGTGAATAGATTTGTCAGCCATATTTGGTATGAGAGCAACAATGAAAACAAGAACTCCCATACCACCAATCCAATGGGTGAAACTACGCCAAAATAACGCAGACTTACTGAGTGACTCAACATCTTTCAAAATTGATGCACCGGTGGTAGTAAATCCGCTCACGGTCTCAAAAAAGGCATCAAAATAAGATGGTATGTCACCACTAATAACAAATGGCAACGCACCTATTGCAGACATAACAAGCCAAGCAAGGGCAACGATAACAAAGCCCTCTTTAGCATAGATATCTTTGCTGTGTGATCTATTAATAAGCGTGAGGAGCACACCAATTGTAAGCGAAATTGCCGCTGATGCTAAAAAAGCAAACACAGCTGTCTCTTTATATATTAGAGCAACAATCACAGACAAGATAAGCAATCCGGCCTGTGCTGTCGCAATTTGTCCAAGAATATAAAATACATATTTTTTATTCATAACCCAAAATAGCAGTACTATTAAAACACAAATTGTTTACAAACGAGATACTGCATCTCCCACTCAAAGTCAAGGTATAATAATGATAAAAACAGATTATTCTACAATATCTGCAAGATTATATAGTCTATGTCCAGAACCTATAACTATTACATTATCACCAGCTAAAATAACATCATCGCCTGACGGAATGATTGCCTTACGATTACGTATAATTCCGGCAATCAAAATATTTTTCTTAAACTGTATATCCTTAAGCGGTATATTAGTATATTTAAAATCAGTGCTCACCTTAAATTCAAGTGCCTCTGCCTTGCCACCCATTATCTTATACAAACGCTCAACATTGCTACCTACTGAGTTTTCCATAGAACGGGCATATCTAACTAGAATATCAGAAATATTCTTCCATGGTGACACCACACTATCTAATCCCAGATCGTCTGCAACAGAGATAAACTCATTTCTGTTGACCTTTGTAATAACCTTTGGCACATTATTTTGCATGGCAAAATAAGAGAGCAGAATATTTTGCTCATCCATTCCGGTGAGCGAAACAAATGCATCTACCGATTCCAAACCCTCTTCGATCAACAGTTCACGATCAGCACCATCACCTTTTATAATTGTAGCACCGGTGAGGCTTCTGCTTATCGTAGAAATACGCAAAGGGTCTTTCTCAATTATTTTTACAGAAGAACCTGATGATAGGAGCATTTTTGAGAGATAATATGCTGTTCTGCTTGCTCCGACAATCATTACACTTTTTGATTGCTTTTGCATAATGCCAAGACTTTTAAGCAATTTTGCAACCTCATTTGGAGCTGCAGCTAACGAAATTTTGTCACCTACATTTATAACAAAGTTTCCGTCGGGGATAAAGATATCGTTACCTCTTTGCACAGCACAAATCAAAAAATTAGCTCGATATTTTTTTCTAATATCCATTATTCTCTGGCCGGAAAGCTGTGTGTTTTCTTTTAACTTTAGTTCTACTATCTCATAGTTACGTGTAGAAAAAGTTTCAACATTTGCTGCATTTGGCAATTTGAGAATATTATAAATATAGCGAGCTGCTGAACGTTCCGGATTAATTGGCATAGAGAGATTCAAGAATTGCTGCATAAAGGCTAGGCTTTTTTCATTATATTCAGGGTTCCTTATACGTGCAATAGTTTTTCTCGCCCCCATCGTCTTTGCCATATGGCAACTAAGCATATTAAGCTCATCAGAGCCTGTAACAGCGACAAATATATCGCACTTTTCCACATTGGCATCTGATAAGGTTTCATAATCTGTACCAAGTCCACACACGCCAATAACATCATATCTATTAGAAATATCATTCACTATTGATTGATTGTTATCAATTGCAATAACATCATGTCCCTCATTAGCAAGACTGGACACTAACACTTTACCTATCTTGCCACAGCCAACAATAACTATCTTCATACCAACCTCAGTAAAAATAATTATTTTATATTTAATATTACATCATCATTTTCAGCATAAGCGTTTATAAATCCAATAGAAGACTCATCTGCATCTATTATCGCCTTTGCTATCTTATCCTCAAGAAGCTTGCGGATATTATTTCTCACTTCACGTGCACCATTCTTAGAACAATCTGATTTTGATGCTATTAATTTTGCGACAGACTGATCGTATGTGAACACTATCCCCTTTTCTTCAAGAGGCTTTTTGTATTCGTCTATCATTATATTTGCAATCTTTTCTACATCCGTTGTATCAAGACTTTTGAACACGATTATTTCATCAATTCTAGCAATAAACTCAGGGCGCAAAAACTCTGAAAGGGCCTTGAGCGATTTTTCCTTTGATGCGGAATATTCACTTTTTCCAAAACCTAAAAGATTTTCACGACGCTCACTGCCTGCATTTGATGTCATAACTATTACTGTGTTTTCAAAATTTACAACTCTTCCATGAGCATCTGTTAGCTTGCCTTCATCAAGAATCTGGAGAAGTATGTTGAGCACATCCGGGTGTGCTTTTTCAATTTCGTCAAACAAGAGCACACTGTATGGCTTTCTTCTTACTTTCTCAGTGACATGACCTGCCTCCTCATAGCCTACGTATCCAGGAGGTGAACCTATGATTTTTGATACAGAATGTTTCTCCATATATTCGCTCATATCAAGACGAATAAGCGTTTCCGGAGAATCAAAAAGCTCACACGAAAGCACTTTGACAAGCTCTGTCTTTCCTACACCTGTAGGTCCTACAAAGATAAATGATGCAGGACGCTTTTTAGGGCTAATCTGCACTCTGCTTCTCTTTATAGCACCTGAGAGTGACTCTACAGCTTCGTCTTGTCCTATGATTCTTGATTTGATTTTATCTTCAAGATCTGCAAGCTTTTTAAGCTCATTCTCTTTCACTCTGGTGGCTGGTATACCGGTCCATAATTCTATAACCCTTGCAACATCATCTTCTAACACCTCAGAACGCAAAGTATTTAGGTCTATTTTATCTATTTGTTCATCAAGCTTTGCTATCTCAGCACGTATACCTGCAAGTTTTTCGTAATCAATTTCATCATTAGAGCTTATTTCCTGCTCTTTCTCAACAAGCTCGGTCTTCTTGTCAACAAGGCTTTCATAGATATCACGATCCTTATTTCTAAGTGAAGCATATGTGCAGGCCTCATCAAGCAAATCTACAGCCTTGTCCGGCAAAAATCTGTCTGTGATATATCTTTCAGAGAAAACAACAGTTTTTCTAGCAATAAGCTCACTTACACGTACATTATGATATTCTTCGTAATAATCTTTTATGCCGTTTATCACTGCTATAGTGTCTGTAATAGATGGCTCCGCTATGGTAACAGGCTGAAAACGACGTTCAAGTGCAGTATCTTTTTCAATATACTTACGATACTCAGAAAAAGTTGTGGCACCTATCACCTGTATCTCTCCACGTGATAATGCAGGCTTCAAAATATTAGCGGCATTCATAGAGCCCTCCGACTCACCTGCACCAACAAGATTATGAACTTCATCTATAAATAGAATTATGTTACCATTACTTTTTACTTCTTCAATTAAATCCTTGATTCTCTTTTCAAATTGTCCTCTGAACTGAGTTCCTGCAACAAGTGCGGTGAGATCAAGCAAAAATATTTCTTTATTTTTTAATCTTTGTGGCACCCTTTGTTCGGCAATACGTATAGAAAGTCCTTCTGCTATCGCTGTTTTTCCGACGCCTGGCTCACCTATAAGGCAAGGATTGTTCTTTATTCTTCGACTAAGAATCTGGACTACTCTATCAGTTTCTTTATCTCTACCTATTATTCTGTCTAGCTCACCGTTTTTTGCACGTGAGGTAAGATTGGTGCAATAGGCATTAAGCATCTTTCTGTTTTTCTTTTCTTTATTCTTTCCTTTTTTTCCATCGCTCTTATCTGAAGTTTGCTCTTGGTTGCTATCCTGCTTAAAAAAATTCTTCATAAACGGAAAAGTAGGTGCACCATGATCTATAGAATCAGCGTTTTCATCATCTGGATCAAAGGCATTTTCACCATTCATATCCAATAGCTCTTTCAAATCAAAATCGCCGTTTTCAGACAGCATTCTCATCTGATCATATGCTGCCTCCAAATCCTCGTCAGATATACCCATTTTATCAATTATATCTGTAACCTGCTTAATGTTAAGTGCTTTTGCACATGATAGACAATATCCTTTTGTGTCGTTTCCGGTTTTATCCGATGAAACAAATACAATTGCAGGATTTTTTTTACATCTTACACAAATCAATTAATATTTTCTCCTTCCAAGCTTTTATTTGAGTTGTCTGTTAAGATACCTATAAAAAGTTTTATATACTTTATTAAAGCAAATATCATAAAAATAGTAGTAATCAATGTTAAAATTAAAGATAGCATAGAACTATCCACCTTTAGTATGGCATTAATATACACAAGAACTGTAGCTGAAATATAGAAAACAATTGTTGCAACCTTGCCATACCACCTCGATGCGGGCACCCTAATGCTCTTTTTTATTAGCAAAAAACCTCCAACAAGCATAAGCAACTCTTTTGTGAACAAAACAAAAGTGAGCGGAATCAGCTGAGGGATTTTTACACTAACACAAACCACGGCTGCAACAAGCGTCAGCTTGTCCGCAAGTGGGTCAAGAATTAATCCCAGTTCTGAGATTTGATTAAATTTTCTAGCTATTAAACCGTCAAGCATATCACTAACGCCAGATAGCACCAGAATCACAGCTGAAGCTATATAATTATCTGTTATAAAGGTTGCTACAAATGGTATTATAAGCAATATTCTAATTATTGAAATAAGATTAGGAATTGTAAATATCCTTTTATCAGATAGATTCATAGTGACCTCCTTGAATAATAATAGTAAATTTTTATTGTAATTTTATTTGGTTAATTTGGGATATTCCTATTGTATATACAGTTTTGTCGCTTGTTATAGCAACACACCTGACATCTTTATTACACTCATAAATTGCAACTTGTTCTCCGGAATCATTAAAATGGTATATATGTCCCTTTGAATAGGCAACTGACGTTCTGTAATTAAAATCTATACTTGTAATTTGAAGCTCTGTTGAAGCTTCAAAGCATATTTCACCATTGGGGTCAATTTTAACTATCTGACACTCTTTGCCGTCGGCAGAAGCAGATAATGATAGCAAAATACCTCCCTTAGAATCAATGGCATAAGCTGATAAATTTTTTCCAAAGTAAGAATAAGTTGAGAGAACTTCCCCACTCTTAAGATTAATTATATATGATTCTAAATCGCCACAACAGGCAATTACATCTGAAGAAAGATATTTTATATCAAATATGATGTTCTCATCAAATTTAAAGGTATTTACAGGCTTTTCCTCTGAAAAATCAAGAATATATATACATGATACCAGCTTACCCCCACTGGTGCTAACACCAGCCACTGCACATCTCTTACCGTTTGGACTAATACACAGTGAGGAGGCATAGTATTCTGACATCTTATATGAATACATAAATTCATTTTTCTTATTAAAAATATCCAGTTTTGTAAGATAGCCATTGGTTTCGCCTGCAACGCCATAAACGCCGGAATCTGATATATCGGCGCAAAATATCTTTCCCTCACAGATGCTACTAAAAGAATTGGCGTTAGTATCTATTATTGAATAATTGTTGCCACCTACATCAAATACAAGTGCTTTTGATGATGAGCATTTCAGACTTGGCGATGCCAGGCTATGCTGAACAGATGCCATTTCACCACCAGAGGAATTTAGGAGATTAAATGTAGTATCACTCAAATATGCAAAATAATTGCCTATCAGATCTTTATTGTTTTTTTCGACGGTGTTTCCAATAAGATCCACGGGATACCCATGTCCGGAATTCATCCTAAGTATATCTGTTTTTATCCACTGTGAAAATCCACCTGCAGAGTGGGTACCCTTGATGACTACAAATCCAATAAAAACTGCTATGATCAGTATAACAGCAACAATTACGATTTTCCTTTTATTAACATTTTTTTTATTAGTTTCAATTATCTCTATATTACCAGATTTGGCTGTGTATTCGTGAATATTTCTATTGTTAGCCACGAAAATCCTCCTCAGAGAAAAATACTTTGTTCAAATACAAGCCACAAGCAGGTGCTGTGGGGCCTGCATTAGAACGATCTTTCGAATTAATTATCGCCGGTATGGCATCAGGTGCAAATTTTCCTTGTGCGATTCGCAAGAGAGTGCCTACCATAATTCTAACCATATTATATAGGAAACCATCTGCCTCAACAGTAAAAGTGACGAGGTCCCCATCACGTGCAACCTCAGCATTATATACTGTTCTATGCATATCGCCCATATCTCGATTGTCGAGTGTACAAAACGAAGTAAAATCATGCTTGCCTATGTATGCTTTTGCGGCTTGGTTAAGAATTTTTTCATCCAGATGCCAGCGATAATGCAAGGCATATCCGTTCATAAAAGGATGTCTAACAGGATTGTTCCAAATTTTATAAATATACTGCTTGCCCTTGCAATTGTAGCGTGCATGAAAATCTTCGTTAACAATGGTGCTATCAAGAACAGCTATATCCATCGGTAAATTTCCGTTTAAAGCTGATTTTAATCTTTCCGGAGGAATCACACGATCAGTTTTTACATTAATGTAATACTCATTTGCGTGAACACCTGAGTCGGTTCTGCTACAGCCTTTAACTTCATAATCTGCGTTAAGAATCTTTGACAGTGCTTTTTGAAAAGCTTCTTGAACAGTATATGCATTACTTTGGATTTGCCAACCGTGGTAATTTTTTCCATCATATGCTATTTTAATAAGATAATTCATAAAAAACTCCCACGAAGCTTCATTTATTTAATAGGTGCCGGCAGAAATATATTGCTCAAAATAACTCCTGCAAATAATATAGCACATATAGATAGTGAGATATAATCAAGCTTGCTTAAATGAAAACTTTTCATTCTGGTTCTGCCCTCACCGCCATGATAACATCGACATTCCATCGCCGTGGCAAGCTCATAAGCTCTTCTGAATGAAGATACCAGCAACGGAACTAAAACCGGCAGAAACGCCTTTATTCTCTGGATTATACTTCCTGTGTCCATAGAGGCACCTCGTGCCTTTTGGGCATTAATTATTTTTTCTGTTTCGTCTAATAATGTAGGAATAAAGCGAAGTGCAATAGTCATCATCATTGCGACCTCATGCACCGGAAACTTAAACACCTTTAGCGGTGACATCAAATTTTCCATAGCATCTGTAAGCTGTGTAGGTGACGTGGTATAGGTTAGCACTGTGCTAACAAGTATCAAAGAGACAATTCTCAATAATACAAAAACGGCGTTGTTAATTCCGCCCACAGTGAGCTTTATTATACCCCATTGCCATATCGGCTCTCCCTTGCCATAAAACAAATTTATAATTGACGTAAAAATTACGATAACAATGATTGATTTTAAACTTTTAAAATATAATTTCACAGGTATTTTTGTCATTAACACTATAGCAAAAACAGAAAAGACCATCAAAAGCAGTGAAAAATAATTAAATGTTGCAAAAATAAATATAATAAACGCTAAAAGCAATGAAAGCTTAACTCTTGGATCTAACCTATGAATTATAGATTTACCAGGAAAAAATTGCCCTATTGTAATATCACTTAGCATTATACACCGTCCTCTCTGTTATTTAGTAATTAATTTTTTTAATACATCATGTGCCTGATCTAATGTAAGAACTCCATAAGGAACATCATATCCTTTTTTTCTGAGTTCGTTCATTATAGCTGTGACCTGAGGGACTCTTAGCCCTATGCTTTCTAGCTTTTCTACCTGAGAAAACACACTTTTTGTATCAGAAAAAAGCTCGGCTCTTCCATTGTTCATCACAAGCACTTTTTGTGCATACATTGCAATATCCTCCATACTGTGAGAAACAAGGATAACAGTCTTATTTTTTTCTTTGTGATAGTTATATATTTGATTTAGAAGTAAATTTCTTCCTTTAGGGTCTAATCCCGCTGTAGGTTCATCAAAAATGACCACATCAGGCTCCATAGAGATAACCCCTGCAATAGCCGCACGACGCTTTTCGCCACCGGACAGCTCAAAAGGAGATTTTTCGAGCAGATCAGGGCGAAGTCCTGAAAACTGCGCTGCGGATTCCACTCTCTTTCCTATCTCAGTTTCGTCTAGTCCCATATTTCTGGGTCCGAAGGCAATATCTTTCCTTACTGTTTCATCAAAGAGCTGATGCTCGGGGTATTGAAACACAAGTCCCACCTTAAATCTGATATCTCTTATGTTTTTCTTATCAGCATTGATGTCAATGCCATTTAAGTATACACTACCACTTGTAGGTTTTAACAGACCGTTCAACATTTGCATCAAAGTAGATTTACCAGATCCGGTGTGGCCTATTACGCCTATAAACTCCCCTTGTTCTATAGACAAAGTAACATCATCAAGTGCCTTTTTTTCAAAAGGTGTATCAATTCCATAAATATATGTCAAATTTTTAATTTCGAGTAAACTCATAAATTTATCATTCCGTTATTTATTGATTAGCTTTGTGAGCAGATCGAGACATTCCTCTACATTAAGAGGTAGTTTTTCTTCATTTACACCACAATCCTTAAGCATATGAATAATCTCCGCAGACTGTGGCACGTCAAGACCATGCTCTTTCAGTAATGAAACCTCAGAGAAAACATCACGAGGTGGGGCATCTAACAGCATTTCTCCATTATCCATTACGATAACTCTATCTGCCTGCGCTGCCTCATCCATATAATGCGTGATAAGGATAATTGTTATATTGTTCTCTTTGTTCAGTTTTTTAATAGTTTGCATAACCTCTGCTCTGCCTTTGGGATCAAGCATAGCTGTGGGTTCATCAAGCACAATACAATCCGGCTTCATCGCAATTATGCCTGCTATGGCTATCCTTTGTTTTTGTCCTCCTGAGAGCTTGTGCGGAGCAAAATCCTTGTAAGCATACATATCTACAGCTTTTAGAGCTTCATCTACACGCTGTCTGATCTCTGCAGGAGATATGCCCAAATTTTCCGGCCCGAAAGCCACATCTTCCTCCACTATGCTTGCCACAATCTGATTGTCAGGATTTTGGAGGACAAGCCCCACTTTGCTCCTGATATCATATATATGCTCTTCATCTGCAGAGGAAATGCCGTCTACTGTTATAGTGCCGGAATCAGGTGATAGCATACCATTAAACATTTTTGCAAGAGTAGATTTGCCGGAGCCATTATGCCCTAGCAAAGCCAAAAACTCTCCTTTTTTCACATTAAAAGATAAATCTTTTATAACTGAGGTTTCAGAAGATGTTGTTTCACCATCATACTCCCTGTATGAAAAAGAAATATTCTTTACTTCTATAAAATTATTGTTCATATATGTTTTCCTATCATTAATATGCTTAATTATCGCCCTCAAATATTGCAGTTGAGCCACAAGGAAGAACCAGACCTGTCTGTGTAACAGGCAATCCGATTTCATCGGCAGATACTCTACCCTTATACTTTTTTAGCAATACAGTTGATAATAGATAATTCATTACAGATGGTGATAGACCTGTGGTATAAGAATTAAGCACAACAAAAAGTGGATTATCAGATAGAATCTCACTGCACATATTTACAAGTTTAAAAAGCTGATCTTCCAGTCTCCATATCTCGCCGGATGGACCTCTGCCATAGCTTGGTGGGTCCATTATTATGGCATCATATTTGTTGCCACGACGAATCTCTCTCTGCACAAATTTTACACAGTCATCCACTATCCAACGGATTGGTGCGCCCTCAAGCGATGAAAGCCTTGCATTTTCTCTTGCCCACTGCACCATACCCTTTGATGCATCCACATGGCAAACCTTTGCGCCGGCAGCGGCACAGGCAAGAGTGGCACCACCTGTATATGCAAACATATTAAGCACATTTATTGGACGACCGGCGTTCTTGATTTTATCGTACATAAAATCCCAGTTCACTGCTTGCTCCGGAAATATTCCTGTATGCTTAAAGCCCATAGGCTTTACACCAAAAATTATATCCTTATATTTCACATTCCATACATCCGGCACCTTTTTGTAGGGAGTCCATGAGCCACCACCGGAGGATGAACGGTTGTATCGTGCATGAGCTTTGCTCCATAATATATTATTTTTTTCTGTTTCCCAAATTATCTGAGGATCTGGACGTATGAGAATGATATTGCCCCATCTCTCCAGACGTTCACCGCATGATGTATCTATTAGCTCATATTCTTTCCAGTTTGCCGTACGCATTTTCTATATTTCCTCTCTTATGAAAGACGTTCTCTTACAAGGTCAGCCAGCCTGTTGGCGTAATCTGTGATTTCTTCGTAACATTCGCCCTCAAGCATTACTCTGATAATAGGCTCTGTGCCAGACACTCTGACAAGCACTCTACCTCTGTCTCCAAGCTCGTTTTTAACTTTTTCTATTTCATCTTTTATCTCATGATCTGTATAATATTTCAATTTTGCTTCATTGCTTACCTTAACGTTGATAAGAACCTGAGGATATCTCTTCATTACAGCAGCAAGAGAAGACAACTTCTCTTTACGTCTGTTGATCAGGCTAAGAAGCTGTGCGCCTGTGAGCTGACCGTCACCTGTGGTTGAAAAATCCAAGAAAATAATATGTCCGCTCTGCTCACCGCCAAGGTTATAGCCCTCTCTGAGCATATCTTCGAGCACATATCTATCGCCTACCTTTGTAGACACAAATTTGATTTCGTTTTGCTCACAATATTTATTGAAGCCCATATTAGTCATAACAGTGCCAACTACAGTGTCTTTTTTGAGTTTACCTCTGAGCTTAAGATCACCTGCACAGATTGCCATTATGAAGTCACCATCAATTATGGCACCTTTTTCATCAACTGCAAGACATCTGTCAGCATCACCATCAAATGCAAGACCTGCATCCAGATCATGATTTCTTATGTATTCCACAAGATTTTCCATGTGGGTAGAGCCACAATCTCTATTTATATTTATGCCATCCGGCTTATTATAGAGCATATGACATTCTGCGCCGAGTGATGTAAAAAGTCTTTCAGCTGTATAGGAGGATGAACCATTGGAACAATCGAGTGCAACCTTCATACCGTCAAGCCTGTATGGCACAGAATCAATGATATGGTCTATATAGTCATTCACTGCATTGTCATCTCTCTGCACACGGCCAAGATTTTCATTGACTACATAAGGGTATGGCTCAGCTTTATCAAGCACTATTGATTCTATTTCTTCTTCCAATTCATCAGGTAATTTATATCCATCAGAGCTGAATATCTTGATACCGTTAAACTCAAAGCTGTTGTGAGATGCTGATATCATAATTCCTGCGGATGCTTTATACTTTCTGATAAGATATGCAACTGCAGGGGTTGGAACAACGCCTAAAGATATTACATTTGCACCAACTGATGTCAAACCGGCGATTAATGCTCCCTCAAGCATATCTGATGACAATCTGGTGTCTTTACCAATCAAAAAAGTTGGATGTTTGTCATCCTTTGTAGTCAAAACCATTGCAGCGGCTTTGCCTATATTCATTGCAAGCTTGCAAGTAAGTTCTGAGTTAGCTATTCCTCTTGCTCCATCTGTACCAAATAATCTTCCCATTGTGTCTACCTCCGTTTATTATATATTAAAAATTTATTCTATCGGATAAGGATATCCAAGATGCTCACAGGCTGCCGCTGTGATACATCTGCCTCTTGGAGTTCTGTTTAAAAAACCTATCTGCATGAGGTATGGCTCATAGACATCTTCTATCGTTACTGCCTCTTCACCGATTGCAGCTGCCAGAGTTTCTACTCCAACTGGACCACCTTTATAAAATTTTATTATTGCTTCTAACATTCTTCTATCGTTATTATCAAGACCCAGTTCGTCCACCTCAAGTCTTGACAATGCTATATTCGCAGTGTTTCCATCAATTTTGCCGTGGTTGATGACTTCTGCAAAGTCTCTCACACGCTTTAACATTCTGTTGGCAATTCTTGGGGTTCCTCTTGAACGTGATGCTATGATAAATGCACCATCATTATCTATATCTATGCCAAGAATACCTGCACTTCGCTTTACTATTCTTGAGAGTTCCTCAGGGGTGTATAGCTCCAATCGAAGCACTACACCAAAGCGATCTCTGAGTGGTGCAGTTAGCTGACCAGCCCTTGTGGTAGCACCAACTAATGTAAAGTGCTGTAGTGGCAAATGATATGATGCCGCCATTTGACCTTTGCCTGTGACAATATCTATAGCAAAATCCTCCATAGATGGATATAATATTTCTTCTACATTTCGTGAGAGTCTGTGAATTTCGTCTATAAATAGCACATCTCCCTCAGACATATTGGTAAGCAGTGCAGCTAGATCGCCTGGTTTTTCTATCGCAGGACCCGATGTTATTCTCAGATTAACATTCATCTCGTTTGCTATAATGCCAGCCAGCGTGGTTTTACCTAGTCCCGGTGGTCCATAAAGCAACACATGATCAAGTGATTCTTCCCTCATTTTTGCAGCTTGAATAAATACTGCAAGATTCTCTTTTACCTTTTCCTGACCGATATATTCGTTCATTGATTTTGGTCTAAGTGGATTTTCACTTTCGAGCATTTCGTCTGCTATTATTTCAGGATCAGTTATTCTATTCTCAAAATCAAATTCCATTCGGGTTACTCCTCTGGATTATTTTTTTCCAAGTTCTCTTAAGGTTAGTGTGATGAGTTGTTCTGTAGAAAGTGAAGCATCAAATTTTGAAATAATCGGTGTGACATCTGATGTGGAATATCCAAGCACAGACAACGCATCAAGAGCATTTTGCACATTTGCACCGGAATAATTGATTGGCATACTTTCTATAGAATTAGAACTGCTTGTTTTAGCCTTTGTAACCTTATCGTTAAGCTCAAGGATAATTCTTTGAGCTATCTTTTTACCCACACCGGACACCTTTGTAAGCATATTCACATCAGAGCTAAGCACGGCGGCGGCAATTTCTTCCGGTCTAAGCTCACTCAGAATTGCAACTGCCATTTTTGCACCAACGCCGGTGATAGAAGTGAGCAACTTAAAACAATCAAGCTCACTCTGTTCATAAAAACCTGTCAATGTGACTGCATCTTCACGAACCGTCATAAATGTGTATAAAAAGACCTCTTTGCCTATCTCAGGCAGTTGCTTTAATGTATTAAAGGTGACAAGACACGAATATCCCACTCCGCCACATTCTACAACTACGCAATCCCGTTGTTTATTTATTAAAGTACCATGTAAGCTATATATCATTTATTTGATTCCTCTCTTTATGAGAAATTGTGACAGCTGAGAACCGTTAGAATGGGAGTGACAAATGGCTATAGCAAGTGCATCCGCTGTATCGTCTGGTTTTGGAACTTCTTTTAACTTCAGAAGTCTTTGTGTCATCTTCATCACCTGAGATTTTGTCGCTTGCCCATATCCCGTAACTGCACTCTTAACCTGAAGCGGTGTATATTCATATACATTGACCCCTGCAATCTGCGCAGAAAGCAATATGACACCTCTCGCCTCTGCTACACATATCGCTGTCTTTTGGTTACTGTTAAAATAAAGTTTTTCTATTGCTATGGCATCGGGTTTATATTGCTCAATGATCGAATTCATTTCTTCAAATATAATTTGCAATCTTCTATTAAAAGGCACACCGGCCGCTGTTGTTATGGCGCCAAAACCAATTGGTTCATAGCTATTCCCTTTTGCATTTATGATGCCATATCCAATTATTGCATATCCAGGGTCTATGCCAAGTATAATCAAAAAACCACCATCTTATAAAAGTGATATATATAAGTGGTGAAAAGAATTTTTCAATACTTTCACCCATACTTTGTAAGTATATCACAGTCTAGCAATAATTACAAGAAAAAATGACATTTACTAAAAAAAGTTTGTGCTACTACAATTGATGTGTTACATTATGAACAACGAGAACGTCAAACGTTACAAATTGAATTTATTAAGATGATACTTTCGGTGTTATCTACGATAAAAAGCGGACTACGATTTTGAAATCGCAATCCGCTCTTTTAATTCAATAGATTTATATTACAAGGGAATTAATAATTCTCTTTTTTAATCTCAAAGAAGCTTTGTGGATGATAGCAAACAGGACAAACATCTGGTGCCTTTGTGCCTACAACGATGTGACCGCAGTTTCTGCACTCCCAGATCTGAACACCAGCCTTTTCGAATACCTGCTTTGTCTCAATGTTGTTCAACAATGCACGATATCTCTCTTCGTGTGCTTTCTCAATTGCAGCAACGCCTCTGAACTGCTCTGCGAGCTTATCAAAGCCCTCTTCCTCAGCTTCTCTTGCCATACGCTCATACATATCTGTCCATTCTGCGTTTTCACCCTCTGCTGCATGAAGAAGGTTTGTTGGTGTGTCACCAAGTTCGCCCAAAGCTTTGAACCAAAGCTTTGCGTGCTCTTTCTCATTTTCTGCTGTCTTGAGGAAAAGTTCTGCTATCTGCTCGTAGCCAGCTTTCTTTGCTACAGATGCAAAGTAAGTGTATTTATTTCTTGCTTGTGACTCACCGGCAAAAGCTTCCCAAAGATTTTTCTCTGTTTTTGTACCTGCATACTTGTTCATTTTAAAATACCTCCATATTTTTAATAAAATATATATTTACATCATTGCTGATGCAAAATGCAACGATTAATTAAATTTTTCCGCCGTCGTGAATGAACCTGTTGAACCTGTCATCACCGTGATAAGCATACACTTTAGTAGGCTTATCCACAGTTTCAGACTGTGTGAATTAAGCACAACTAAGCTTATGTGATAATTATATAACATATGTCTTAAATTGTCAAATACTATTATGTTGAAAAACCTCCTAAAAAGCTTATTTTTATAAATATTTGTCTTTTTTTTAAAAAAGACTTTTATCTCGTCGAAGAAAGTGTTATAATTAGATTTGTTTTTGGAAAAAGGTATACATAATAAGGAAAAGGAGGCATTATGATGGGTAAAATAATTGCAATAGCCAATCAAAAAGGTGGTGTTGGAAAGACAACAACTGCTGTTAATCTTGCCGCTGCATTGGGAATTTGCAACAAAACAACCTTACTGGTTGACATTGACCCTCAGGGAAATGCCACAAGCGGTGTCGGTGTAGATAAACGCAGAGTGGAAGCCTCAACCTTTGATATTCTGGTGAATGGCATTCCAGCTGAAAACACAGTGATACAAACAGCCTATACAAGACTAGATGTACTACCATCAAGTCTTGATCTTGCGGCGGCTGATATTGCCCTCGCCGATTTCAAAAACAGAGAATATATTTTAAAAAACGCTCTGAGTAGTTTAAGAAAATATTATGACTATATCATAATTGATTGTCCTCCCTCTCTGGGACTTGTTACACTGAACGCTCTGTGTTGTGCAGACACAGTATTGGTTCCGATACAATGCGAATTTTATGCACTTGAAGGTTTGAGCCAGCTTATGTCTACTATAAGAATTGTGAAGCGTCAGTATAACAGCCTGATAGATATTGAGGGAGTTTTGCTCACTATGTATGATGCAAGGCTTAATCTTACTCAACAGGTTGTGGAAGAAGTGAAAAGATTTTTCCCGAAAAAGGTTTTTTCTACTACAGTATCAAGAAGCGTAAGAATATCAGAAGCACCAAGCCACGGCAAGCCTATCATGTATTATGATAGATGCAACAAGGGCAGTGATGCATATATGGCACTTGCCAAAGAAATTTTAAAAAGAAATGCGGTGAATTGAAATGGCGAAAAAAGGCGGTTTGGGCAGAGGCTTAAACTCATTATTTGAACAAAATTCTGTCGAATCAGGAGAAAATACCGTCACCTTGAAATTGTCTGAAATTGAGCCTAACAGAAATCAGCCCAGAAAGGTTTTTGATGAAGCTTCTATTTCTGAACTGGCTGATTCAATTTTACTTCATGGTTTAATTCAGCCATTGCTTGTAAGACCAATCTTAGGCGGTGGATATCAAATAGTTGCCGGAGAAAGACGATTTCGAGCATGCCGTATGGCTGGGTTAACAGATGTTCCTGTAATCATAAGGGATCTTAGCGATAAGGAAACTGCTGAAATAGCACTTATTGAAAATCTCCAACGAGAAGATTTAAATCCTGTTGAAGAAGCAAAAGGATATAAGCACCTTATGGATAGCTATAGTGCTACTCAGGATGAGGTGGCAAAAATAGTAGGAAAATCACGTCCTGTTATAGCAAATTCTCTTAGAATTTTGGCACTACCTGATGATATACTTGACAAGGTATCTGAAGGGCTGATAAGCAGTGGGCACGCACGAAGCTTGCTCAGTTTTAAAGATGAAGATGCAATGAGAGCAGCTGCACAGCTTGCAGAAGATGGCAAAGTGACTGTGAGAGACCTCGAAAAGATGGCAAAGCTTTCACAAGCTTCTGCGTCGAATAAGCCGGAGAGTAAACCGGTTAAAAAGGTTCCATTCTATCGTGAAGCCGAAATGTCTTTGAGTGAGTTTTTGGGAAGAAAGGTTTCCATTAAGTCCGATAGAAAAGACAAAGGCGTTTTACAGTTAGAATTTTATGGTGAAGATGATCTAAGGCAACTTTTAAGTAGTTTTGAAAATAAATAACTATGTTTCAGAAAGGAAGATAAAAAATGTTAGATATAAAAGTTATCAGAGAAAATCCTCAAAAAGTAAAGGATGCTATGAAGACAAGAAATGCTGATTTTGATTCTAAAATAGATGAGATTTTAGCAATAGATGTAGAAAGAAGAGAAATAATTGCAAAATCAGAATCTATGAAAGCTCAGCAGAATGCAAAGAATAAGGAAATACCTGCAATCAAAAAGGCAGGTGGAGATGCATCAGAGATTTTTGCTCAGCTTAAGGCTCTTTCTGATGAAATCACAGAGCTTAACTCAAAGCTTTCTGAGCTTGAGGACAAGCAGAGAGCAATACTTCTCTCCATTCCTAATATGCCTAATGAGTCTGTACCGGTTGGCAAGGATGACACAGAGAATCAGGAAATTAGACGCCATGGTGACCCTACAACATTTTCATATGAACCAAAGGCACACTGGGATATCGGCAAAGATCTCGGAATACTTGATCCGGAACGTGCCGCAAAGGTAACAGGTAAGAGATTTCATTTCTATGTAAACGCCGGCGCAAGACTTGAGCGTGCAATCATTAACTTCTTTTTGGACACTCACACAGCAAATGGTTATACAGAGATTCTCCCACCATATATGGCAAACAGGGCATCTATGACCGGTACAGGTCAGCTTCCTAAGTTTGAGGAGGATGCATTTAAGCTATCTGAGCCTGATTATTTCCTTATTCCAACAGCTGAGGTGCCAGTAACAAACTATCACCGTGATGAGATTCTCGATGGCAATAAGTTACCTATTAAATATTGTGCATATTCTGCTTGCTTTAGAGCAGAGGCTGGCTCTGCCGGACGTGACACAAGAGGTCTTATCAGACAGCATCAATTCAACAAGGTAGAGCTTGTTAAATTCTGCAAACCAGAGGATGGCTACAAAGAGCTTGAAAGCTTGACTAACGATGCTGAGAGAGTTCTTCAGTTGTTAAAGCTTCCTTACAGAGTTGTATGTCTCTCCACAGGCGATATCGGATTTAGCTCTGCAAAAACATACGATATAGAGGTATGGATGCCTTCTTATAACAGATACTGCGAAATTTCATCATGCTCATGCTTTGAAGATTATCAGGCACGCCGTGCTGCAATCAGATATAAGGATGGCGTGAAAGATAAAGCTAAGCTGGTATACACTCTCAATGGTTCCGGCGTGGCAGTTGGAAGAACTGTGGCTGCTATTCTCGAAAACTATCAGAATGAGGATGGATCTGTTACAGTTCCTGAGGTTCTTAGACCTTATATGGGTATGGATGTTATTAAATAATAAGCTATTCTAAAAAAATAAACTGGCATACATTTTTGATGTGTGCCAGTTTTTGTGTGCAGAGGAAACCTGACGAAAAGATCATATTCCTTAGAAATTTATTAATTTTTGTATATATACAAAAGTGGGCTAAAAAAACCTATAGAAAAGAAATAAGTAAGCTAAAATTAATGCTTTTGATGTTTGTGCTATTCATGTCATTGTTATGGTTAGGTGTACATAACGGACCCAAAAATATATTTTAAAAACCTAGCAAAATACTATAGTCTATGATATACTAAAGATAAACAATTGAAATATTTTTTGTTATAGGTGTTTTTCTTTCTACAATAGTTTTTTACTACACAATTAATATAACTTAGTTTGAATATGCAGTTTAACCTATGCTTATAATAGTCTTGTTTAGTGTCAATTAGAGTCTACGTATTTTGGTGCGTTGACTTCGGTTATTGTACTATTTTTACGTTAACATATAATAACTTGCCGAATATAAAGAGGAGAAATCAGTAAATGAAATTACTATTTAAACAACGTTTTTTCTCGTGGTTTGATAGCTACGATATTTACGATGAGACTGGCAACACAATGTTTGTTGCCAAAGGAGAACTTGCATGGGGGCATCTGCTTCGAATATATGATGCCAACGGCAACGAGCTTGGTTACATAAAGGAGAAAATTCTGACTTGGCTCCCTAAGTTCGAAATGTATATTGGTGGTCACTATGCTGGATGCATCAAAAAAGAATTCACCTTCTTTAAGCCGAAGTTTTATATTGATTATAATGGTTGGCACGTAGACGGTAATTGGCTTGAGTGGGATTATTCAATACTTAACTCTGCCGGTCAAAATATTGCTTATGTGTCAAAGGAACTATGGAAATGGACCGATACTTATGTGATTGACGTACACCATCCGCAGGATGCATTATATACGCTGATGCTTGTTCTTGCCATTGACGCAGAGAAGTGTTCGAGAAGTAATTGAGCGTATGATATATTTCGTGACACAGGATCAAATCATGTTTATGAAGAAAATTTCACTACTTTAGTGGAGAAATATCAAAAATAAATTTTCGTATAACAAAATTTTTTTGATTTGAAAGGGGTAAAACAATGAGAAAAATTAGTCGTATTTTATGGGGAATCGTATTGGTTATAATAGGCGTGGTTTTTTCGCTCAATGCATTAGATATCACAGATGTTAATGTATTTTTTGATGGTTGGTGGACACTGTTTATTATTATTCCGTGCGCTATCGGGTTATTTACAGAGCATGAGAAAACAGGCAATATCATCGGTGTTGCTGTAGGTGTTTTTCTACTATTGTGTTGTCAGAATATTTTAAGCTTCTCTATGCTCTGGAAATTACTTGTTCCTGCCATCATTATTATCGTTGGACTTAAGATGGTATTCACAGGTATATTTGCCAACAAAGCTAATGAGATTATCAAAAAAATGAAAATAGAAGGTAAGGATTTAAAATCGAGTTGTGCTGTTTTCTCAGGTTGTAACATCAAATATGACGGCGAGGTATTTGAGGGCGCAGAGCTTACTGCTGTCTTTGGTAGCATTGATTGTGATTTGAGAAGCGCTATTATCCAAAATGACTGTGCACTTCAACTTTCAGCAATCTTTGGAGGTATTGATATTCTTGTACCCGACAATGTGAATGTTAAGGTTAGTTCAAATTGTATTTTCGGGGGAATTTCTAACAGAACAGCAGTAAAAAAGGAAGCTCCTACCATCTATGTAAGCGGTACCTGTATGTTTGGAGGTGTTGAAATAAAATGACCACTTTTCAAAAAGCAGTTAAATACGTAGCCATAGGATTAGCTATCTTTCTTACAGTCAGCATTATTGGAAGTATTTTGAGTTTGTTTGGTTTGTTTAGTGGATTTTTTAGAGATAATTCTGTAAATGAAGATATTTCAACATATACGATTTCATCAAATATAAGTAGCCTTGATCTTAAGATCAACGCCGCTGATTTTCAGGTAAAGCAAGGCGAAAAATTTTCTGTTGAAAGCAACCTAAAACATCTCACTGTTGATGATAAAAATGGTGTTCTAACTATTAAAGAAACAAAAAAATTTGGCAGTGTATATAAAAACGCTATATTAACCCTCTATATCCCTGCAGATACTATGTTTGAAAGGGCAAACATTAGTACAGGTGCAGGAAGGCTGATTGTAGATAACTTGTCCGCAAAGACAATGAATTTTGAACTCGGTGCAGGGGAAGTTTCTATTGATTCATTGATTGCTACAAAATCTGCAGATATTGAAGGCGGTGCCGGAAAGATTACCATCTCCGGCGGAGCACTCAATAATCTTGATATGGAAATGGGTGTGGGACAATTGAATCTGACCTCTTCCCTAACCGGTAAATGTCAATTGGATTCGGGTGTTGGCGAAACCAATGTTACTTTGATAGGCAACGAAAATGACTACAAATTAGAGCTTGAAAAAGGTCTTGGTAGTATCTCTGTTAACGGAAAGGATGTTTCCGGTTATAGTAACATTGGAAATGGAACAAACGAGGTTGAAATAAACGGCGGAATCGGTGCAATCAATGTAGAATTTAAAGAGTAAGAATATAATTACATTAAAACTGAAACATAGAATCAAAATCACTGGTTGAATGAACCGATGATTTTAGACAGTTAAAAAAACCGTGTCATCCACAAGGGAAACACGGTTTTTTAGCTTTAATATACAAAATAGCTATCTACACATCATTTCTCGTTATCGGCAATCCATATCTCGCAGGTATAATTAGGGTCATTTATCTTATCCGATGGATATACTTCTAATTCTACTCCGTGTGTATATTGGACAAAAGAGCACATTAAGTTGTTCGTATATTTACATTATTTGCATTTATAAATTCATATCTTTGACTTGTTTATATGTTTCCAAAAGCTCTTTATTAGAGTTAACACCAATCTTATTGTAAATATTTTTGTTGTGGTACTTCAGTGTTTCTTCCTTGATACCTAACGTATCCACAATCTCTTTCGTATTAAGACGATTAATATAAGCTTCAACAATTTTTCGTTCCATTTGTGTAAGTACATTAAGACTAGCAACAAATATTTTTAAACGGTCTAAATTAACATCTGAAATATCATTAGGTTTAACTACATTTTCTCCTGGATTTATTTCACCAATATAAGTGCCACTTTTTATGTTTTCTTTTTCTCTTTCCAATTCTATGAGCCGTTGGTTTTCACTTATCATGAGGTGAACACCTAATAGGAAGAGCTCACTGATAATATAAGAGATAGAAAGAATTTCAAAATCAATACTCACCAACTGCTCGATAAACCACACACCAATATTTACAAACACTGCAATAGCAATAATAACAGCGTGTGCAGTGGTATCAATTGTCTTGTTTATAGTAGCACGTATAATAGCTGCTACCATAGCTGAGAAATAGCCAAGCAAATAAATTAGATATATAGAATGCCAAGGTCCATAGACTTTAACTAAAGTAGAAACTCCGTTTATAACCTCAAAGGAAACTTCTTTATAGTAAATATCCAGATAACCCTGACTTGCCGCAATAAAGAATACAAATGTACTAATACAGAGTAATACTCCCGGCAGCCACTTTCTATACTTTGTGTTTGTAAAATTTAATGTAATCATAAACATTGATAGTGGCAATAATACAGAGCCAAAATAAGCCACACGATTTGCAATAAGAGATTCTTCTAGTGAAGATGAAATTGCCAAACAAAAATATCCAATGTTTACTACAAGTACAGAAGAAAATAGTAAAAGGAACCACACATTCTTTTTACGTACAAAAAAGCAATATCCTATCAGCAATAGCAAAGAAAGTACAGCGGTAACTCCATAAATAATGGTAAAACTCGCAGTTTTATCTCCAATCGGATTACAACCGGTTAGCCCAAAAATTAATAACAGTAATATTGGAATACCGGAAAATAACTTTTTCATAAAATCTCTCCTGTAGCCATCTTTTACTTTTTAATTATATTACAATATTTAAACTCAGTCAAGATTGTGACTTGCTTAAATAGATAAATGCCAAGTAAACCCGAATTTTACTTGGCATTTATTATTTCTTTATAAGAAAAGGTTATATTAAACTAAAATAAAATTAGAAGCCTTTAATGCAAAATGCAACTAGTTCTTCTGCAGACTCATCACTTCGTTCTTCAGTCATTATTACAAATATACTTCCATCCTCTTGCTTGGTACCACTGCAGAACCAAGGATATGATGTTCCGAATAAATCAGAATCTTCAGCTTCGCCGATATACTTTCCGTCTTTGTTCCAAAGAACGACTGTGCGCATATTTCCATCGAGTCCGATAAAACCGTTAGATGTCTCTGTTATATATGTAATGCTTCCTAAACCTTCACCATCAGCATCTGCTAATGTGTATTTAAGCTTACCGTCTTTGTCATACACAAAAACTTTATGACCACTATCATCAGCAGCTGAGCCACATACATATATGTATTTATCATCTACTACTAAATGCATAATAGATTCAACCTCAGCAAATGTCATTGGTGATGTAGTGAGTGTTCCGTCAGCAATAGTTATCTTTTCACATTCTGAGCCTGAGAACCAGCTAATACCCCATTTCCCAGAAGTATGCATAGCCACATAATCAGGGCCCTCATAAGATGCTGTAACAACGCCATCCTTCATTGATACTAATGGGCTCATATGTCCTGAAACACAAATTGAACCATCATCAGTTGCTTGTACATAATCATATTCATCATCAAGAGCTATTTCTTTATCGAAGGTAAGCTTTGTTCCATCAAATGAATATTGATTTAATACACCGTCATTTATCATATAAACCTTGTCACCAACAACGGCTACATCGTGATCAAATGTTTCAGTTGTTATTATGCAATCGTCAATTGATACCCACTTACTATCAATGGTATAAGTTCCAACAACTACTTTGTGATCTTCTGTACTAAATGGTTCACCCTCCCAATACCAAGGACCATCTACATTTCCTGTATCTGTGAGATTGATAGTGAGACCTGAAAGCAGTTCACCTATGCGCTTGTCTTCTTTATCTCCGATAACCTCAATAAATACGGTAGCGCCTGCACCCTCCACACGGTTAAAATATCTTATGCAAGGTTCTCCCCAATAGTTACCTTCCTGCATTAAACAATCTACTCCGCCAACCTTGGTAAATTCGTATGCATTATTTACCTTATATTCATATTGGTCGAAGCCATAGCTTGTTAAATAGCTACGGAAAGAATCAGGGTCATCTATAGACACACGTATCTCTGCATTTAATATGTATGAATCTTCCCCATCGGGAACTGTTAATACAATACTTGATCCTTCTTCGTCGTCTTGGAAATCATCTTCCTCGTAAGTCCAAACGGTTGAATCATACTTTAATGTCCAATGAGTTGTTTCAAGTGTGCTTAATTCTCCGGTAGCATCAGTTGTAGACTTAGAGGATGTCGTATCACTCTCAATTTTACTGTTGTTGTCTTTTTTGTCACCACCACAGGCTGCAAGTGACAAAATCATAAGGAATGTTAGGATTAATGCTAAAATTTTGTTTTTCTTCATTTAGGTTTCCCCCCTTAAAAATTTATCTTAAGGAGGGTGACAATAGTTTAATTTTTTTATCACCCTCGCTTTAAGTTGTAATTACTTTTTGTCAAAAGAACTAATTAGCTTTGCAATGTACTTTTGAATCAAAACAACGTCTTCCATAGTTATTTTTTCATCAAAATTAACATCAGCCGCTAATTTTTCATTATCTTTTAACTCTACAAGCTTTGCTATTTCTTTTTGAATCAAAACAACGTCTTCCATAGTTATTTTTTCATCACCGTTTACATCGCCACGCATAATCTCTTCTTCAGATGAAACACATTCAAATGTCATAGAAATAACAGCTTCTGTTCCGTTTGTGCTTTCAGCAGTAACTTCTTGTCCGTTTAATAAAAACTGTGTTTTTTCCGTAAACAGATAACCGTCTGTAGTTATAAATTTAACTTGCACACTATATGTTTTTCCTGCCTCGAATGTATCACGTTCATTTAAGTGAGTTTCGTTGTTTCCTTCTACGCACCAATATTCTATAGATGCAGAATAGTTTTCGTTTTTGGGTACGCTTACAACCATATTAGGGATATTACCAGCCACAGGATTAACAATAGTAGCTTGAGTTGAAGAAACAATATTATTGGATACTGTAACAACACAGCTTCCTTCCCTTCCGCTGTCGTTATGTGTTGCTGTAATGACAACAATTCCTTCTTCTATTGCTGTTACATTACCACTTTCATCTACTGTTGCAATAGCCTCATTACTACTTTTCCAAGTAAAATCAGCTGTTGCATCAGCATTAGCAGGAAAAACGGTAGCCGTAAGCTTAGTAGAGCTGCCGGATACCAATCCAATATTATCAGGTGATACTGTTACACCCTCAACCAGTGCCGATATGGTAGGATATACTATAACTTTATAGCTTGTCATCTGTATTTTCACGTTATTTGATTTTTTAACAACAAACAAATATACATTGCTATACATATTATTTGCATCTTCCGGAATTTCCGCTAAAGCAGTAACTAAACCTGTGGTCGGATCTACCTTTAAATATTCGTTTTCGTCACCGAACTGCTCCGTACCTGTTGCTGTAGCTCGTACTTGTGTACATACTTGCCAAATCAAATCAAATTGTTCAGCTTCTTCAGCTGTTAATTCAGCACTTTGAGCATCATAATTTGGCATTGCACTGTCTCCCACTGTTAAGCCTAAATCAGGAATATCCTGCTCTAATTTAGGTTTAAGCATATTTGGTGGAAGCTCTTTGGGATCATATACAACTACTTGCCAAGTACCATAATTCATTGCTACATCATTATAATATGCACCAAACATTATTGCCCCGGTTGTATTCCCAGCCGTTATAGTAATGCTTTCAGGTAGTTGTGAACCCGAAACAATCTGGGAAGTTTCAGAAATTGTAATAAGCGAAGATGGATAAGGTGTTTTGAATTTAAAAGGGTTCCATTTATCAGCATCAAACGGATTCTTATTAACATTTATTGTTACACTCTCATTTATTGGAACATAAATTATGTTGCGTGATCCATAAGAGGTGTACCCTTCTAACTCTATGTTGTATAAATGGTTGGAGTCATTTAAATAAAGGGAACTATATGCAACATAGAAAGGATCGATTGACTTTGTAGGTGCAAATCTTGTATAAACATAAACAATAGAATGAGACGGCAAGCCACTTATAGTATTTGTGTCTTTCGGGATAATATTAGATGTCCAATCTATTAAATTTTGTTGAGGTATCTCTGTTAGACTGTACACGTATTCTTGGTCATCTTGGCGATTAACAAGCTTAAATGATGTTGAATCTATTGAGCTAAGGCTAGGAATAATAGGATCTGCGGTATTTACTTTTTTCTCTACCGTCCTACCTTCACTAACAATCTCACCAATATAACCATCTGCAGAAACAACAAGTCGGACTTGCTTTCCTGTATCATCTGCATTAGGAGTATATACTCTTGATGTTGCCTGTGCTATGTCATTCCATGTAGTACCATCTTCGCTTCCCTGCCACCTATAGTGAACTCTTTCTTTATCAATCATACCTGCAGTACCAAAAAGTGATACTAAAATAGGTGTATCATAACGCACTGCAGAGACAAACATAATTCTACCAGTAAGGAACTCTGGGTCTTTTACTGTAAAAGGAATACTAACACCGTATGTATTCACACCATTTAAACCATTCGTCGGTTTTCCAATTGTAAAACTGTATGGTGTATTATTTGTAGAATCTAAGTATGCACGTGTGTTTTCATCTATCTTATAAGCTTCGTTTGTTTCAACATAAATTTTACAAACATACTCTCCCTTGGTAAATTTAGATGTTTCACTCAAAGCAGGATAAGACATTGTATCCGTTGCCGGGCCATACCATTCAATCTTTGAAACAGTATATTTCTCGTCTTCTGATGTAACACTGTAATCTGGAGTTCCCCCATAATATGGTTCTTTTAAACCTGATAAAACAATCTTTTTTAATGGCTCACGTTTGATAAATCGAAATTGAAAGACTTGAGAGTATGCCGTTTTGTTTCCACTGGTTACTTTGCAACGAAAAGGAATTTCACCATACCAATCGTTTTCATCAGCCCAACCAATATTACTTATGTATTGAAAATGAGGTGTTTTTGTTCCCTGATACGCTTGGTTATCGTCAAGATCTATCCATTCATCAAGGTAACCCTCAGCTTGCCACTGATACTTCAAATTGTCGCCTTTAACTTCAAGTTCTACCTCTGCAGTTAAACCCTCATAAACAGAAAGGGCAGAATTTTTAACTATAATTATCGGCTCACCACCATCAGCAAATACTGTTGTGGGAATCAATCCTATGAGTATAATTAAAGATATTAAAATACTTATTGTGCATCGTGTTACTCTTTTCATTTGTATTTAGACTCCTCTCATAATTTATAAAACTTTATCCTAATTTATTGCATTATATCATAATCCCCCCCCAATACTATTACTACTTTACCAGTATAAAACATTTTTTTGGTTTTAACATCATACTTTAGTGCAAACTTTTGAAATAAAGCTTTATTTTCTGTTTTTATCTGTTATAATAAATAAAGAAAAGAGGTGTTTTGCAATGGTAAGGTCATATAAAAAATCTGCTCCATATATCATTGGTGCAGGAATTCTAATAATAGTAGATTTACTAATATATACTCAATTTAAACTTAGCTATCTTTTGGCAACACTTATAAATGTTATACATATCTCTTTTCTTGCTTTTTGGTGTATATCAATCCAAAATCGTGTCGTTAACTCATATATACGGCGATTATTAATCATTGTGAATGCTATTTTGATGTTTTATTTACCAATTTATAATTATAAACAGCGTTTTACGGAAATAATTTGTTTAATTATTGTTCTTATAATAGAAAGTGCAATACAAATTAAGATAATTTCCACTAACACTATTTTTCCTGAAGTCATAGACGCTATGACGATATCTGTACTAATTGTTGATGACGAATATCATCCTCACTACATGTCTGCTAAAGCTTTACATATAACAGAAGAACAAATAAAAAAATCTGAAAATAAAACAGTCAATATAGGAATGACATTACTTCATAATTCACAAATACATGGTGGTAAAGTACTCTGGCAAGATGACATAACAGAGCTAAATATACTGATGGAACGTTTGCAAGACACGCAGGAACAACTTAGTGAAGAAAATACTCTTTTACAAGCTGAACTCGATTTAAAAGAGCGTCATATTAAGGCAGACGAAAAAAACCGTCTATATGACCGTATTGCAAAGGAAGTAGAACCCCAGCTTATTAAAATTGACAATCTTTTAAATCAAATTGATAATGAACCTCACAATATACGCAATCTAATGGTCAAGGTTTGTGTTATCGGTTCGTATGTTAAGCGTCGTGGAAACCTTTTGCTTATTGGTGAGGAAAACAACAATATTTTTGCAAAAGAATTAGAATACTGTATTCATGAATCACTGGATAATTTGCGTCTTGGCAATGTTTTTACTGCTTTTGACAGCGAGTGCGACGGAAAGCTTCCTTCAGAGTATATCATTGCACTCTATGACCTTTATGAAAATTTGGTTGAAAATCTTTTGGATAGTATTACAGCAATGATGATTAACCTTAACTGTTCAAACGGAAAACTCAAAATGAATATACAAATGGGTTGCGAACAAGTTATTGCACATCAAATACTATCTAATATATCTCTTGATTGCGGAATGTTTTGCTACACTATTCAGGATGAAGATGTTATTATCGATATCTTGGTTTCCGAAGGTGGTGTATGCACATAATGAATCATCCATTTTCAATTTTAATTATAATTTTGATAATAATTTTCTTTATATTTATTTTAATTAGAGAAAATGTATTTTTTAAAAAAACTATTACGCGTTCATCAATTAAAGAAAGTCTTGACAAATTAAATGTGGGTCTTTGCTTTTCTCATGAAAATGGAATGATAATTTTAAACAATCAGTGTATGAGTAAGCTGTGTCACACTATCATAGGCAGAGATTTTAAAAATGCTAATTCCCTTTGGGAAGTGTTGCTTCATGGTGAAATAAAGCTAAATATTGAACGTCTGTCAATAGGTAGTCGCCCTATTTTTCGTGTGCCAGATGGTTCAGTTTGGACATTTACACGTGAAGAGCTTAACGGAATTGTACAGCTATCAGCTACAGATACTACTCAAGTTTATGAAATAACAGAGGAATTAAGAGAAAGAAATATCGAACTAGCTAGGCTTAATCTTCGTTTAAAAAAATATGGAGAAAATGTGGACGAGCTTACCCGTTCTAAAGAGCGAATCGAAACTAAAGCACGTATACACAGCGAGTTAGGTCAAGCACTTCTCACTACACGACATTATTTTGTAGATGGTGACAATGCAAAAACACCACCCCTCGATATTTGGAAGCGTTGCATTGCACTGTTGAGAAAACAAGCAGAAATAAAAAACAACGAGCACTCGGTGGAGATGCTTTCAAGAGTAGCACGTGCAACAGGCATTACACTCTATATTGATGGAAAAATTCCAAAATATTTAAATATTAATAAACTCTTTGTCCAGGCATCAGCAGAAGCACTAACAAATGCAGTAAGACATGCCAATGCAAAAACACTTGAAATTATGATTACAGAAATAGATGACACATTTACACTTTGCATTACTAACAGTGGTGAGTCTCCCAAAGGTGATATTATCGAAGGTGGCGGGCTTAGCTCCCTACGAAAAAAAGTGGAGGATTTAAATGGTGTAATGACTGTTGTTTGTAGGCCTAAATATATGCTTATTATCACAGTAGCAAAAGAAGAAGGTGATTTAGATGATTAATGTTTTAATCGTAGAAGACGACCCTATGGCTCGCCAACTTTTAGAAATTTATATATATAAAAGTGAAAAATATAATCTTGTGGAGTCGATTGAAAGTGCCATGTTTGCAGAAGTTTGTTGTCATACAAATAAGATCGATTTAATTCTTATGGATGTCTGCACAGCGATGAATTCAAGTGGAATTGACGCTGCTGAGAAAATAAAAAAGATATTTCCTAAAATTAAAATCATAATTATCACAAGTCAGCCCGAATGTAGTTTTATTGACCGTGCCAAAGAAGTGGGTGTTGATAGCTTTTGGTATAAAAGTGCAACAGCAGATGAGGTTATATCCGTAATGGATCGAACAGTAGCAGGTGAAAATGTATATCCTGATAACACCCCTATACTAAATTTAGGGAATACACACAGTGGTACTTTTTCTGCCCGTGAACTTGAAGTTCTACGCGAGGTAGTTGCAGGTGAAACTGATACGGCTATAGCTGAAAAACTGTTCATGTCTATTAGAACAGTAAAGCAACACATTCAGTCAATGAGAGAAAAAACAGGCTTTCGAAATCGCACAGAACTTGCTGTTCGTGCAAGAGAATGCGGATTAGTCATAAATTATAAAAAACATGAATAATGTAAAACCATAAAGCATCGTCTAAAACATGACGAAACTTGATGGTTTTTTAAAGTTTGCACTAAAGTACGATGTGAAATTATAAATAACTTGATACAAT
>JAEDHT010000048.1 GCA_016296885.1 Clostridiaceae bacterium
TAACTACGCCTCGGTGGACTTTCACCACAGAGCATTGATATGCCCGTCATACAACTAAAGGCGGTGTCTGTGATAATTAGACACCGCCTGATTTTTTATTTTATTAAATTAGCTTCTGATGTATCCACGTGATTGCGAATTCTTTGCATTATCATATCAAGGGCAACAAGGTTGTAACCACCGTCAAGCACGATAATATCTGCAAATCTCTTTGATGGTTCAACAAACTGCTCATGCATGGGCTTCACAGTGGTGAGATATTGGTTTACTACAGACTCAAGATTTCTACCTCTTTGTTGTACATCACGAACAATTCTTCTTAATATTCTTTCATCTGCATCGGTATCTACAAAAATTTTGATATCGAGCAAATCACGCAGAGCGGGATCATGGAATACGAGAATTCCCTCTACTATTATAACTTTTGATGGTTTAATTTCCACAGTTTCAGAGCCACGATTATGCATTTTGTAGTCATACACCGGACATTGCACGCTTCCGCCATTTTGAAGCTTTTTGATATGATCTATCACAAGCTCTGTATCAAAGGCATCCGGATGATCGTAATTCAGTTTTGCTCTCTCCTCATATGGCAACTCATTGTGAGCCTTATAGTAGTTATCATAAAAAACCACACTGACATCCTCGCCAAATCGTTCAACAATCTTTTTTAGAAGAGTTGTCTTGCCACTTCCTGTTCCACCTGCAATACCAATAGTCATAACATCATTAAGCATAATTTTAACCTCCGAAAGCTTACCCTTATTTCCTACCAATATATATTATCACAAAACAGGTCATCAATCAATGATAATTGACAAAATATTAAATTTTATTTTCCTTATCTCTATTTAAAGAAGAAAAAACTGCATCAAAAGCTATCAGCCATAGATGCAGTTATCTGTGTTTTATATATTAAATATTTAATTCCTTTTCCAATACGGCAAGTCTAAGTGAAATGCAAAAGACCTCCATTGCCTTTTCGAGCTCGTGAACACTCGGATATGACGGTGCAATCCTTATATTGCTATCATCGGGATCTTTGCCATAAGGGAAGGCGGCACCCGCCCCTGTGAGCTTGACACCAGCTTGCGCACAAAGCTCTACAGTTCTTGTGGCACATCCGTTATGAACATCTACACTCACAAAGTATCCACCATCGGGCTTTTCCCACTTTGCAAGATTTCTATCCCTTATCTCTCTGTCAAGAGTATCAGTTACAACATCAAACTTAGGTTTAAGGATATCTCTGTGGCGTTTCATATGCTCCAAGATGCCATTGTAGTCCTTAAAATATCTCACGTGTCTGAGCATATTAATTTTATCATAGCCTATGGTCTGATATTTGTATTTTTCCATAATAACCTTCATATTGTTATCACTGGCAGCCATAGCTGCCACGCCTGAACCAGGGAACGTAACCTTTGAGGTTGAAGAAAAAATAATCGGTAGATCTTCGTTTTCTGCTTTTTTACATTCGTCAAAGATATTCAGCAGTTTTGTGCCTTCCTCTGTGAGGTCATGCACACAATAGGCATTATCCCAAAATATTCTAAAATCCTTTGCCTTTGGATGAAGATTTGCAAGTCTTCTCACTGTTTCATCGCTATATGTGATACCTTGTGGATTGCTATACTTTGGCACACACCAAATACCCTTTATAGCTTCATCTTCAGCAACCAGCTTTTCTATAATATCCATATCAGGGCCCGTGGCGAGCATAGGAATATTTATCATTTCAAATCCAAAATATTCTGTAATTGCAAAATGTCTGTCATAGCCCGGAACCGGACAAAGGAACTTGATCTTATCCTGCTTTATCCATGGTTTACATCCACCTACACCTTTTATCATAAAACATGAAATTGTATCAAACATCATGTTGAGACTGGAATTGCCACCCACCATAATATTATCTGATGGCACCTCCATCATCCCGGAGAAAATCTCTTTTATCTCAGAAATTCCATCCAGCAGACCATAATTTCTGCAATCCACTCCCTCTTCTGTAATAAGCTGTGAATTGCTATCAAGTATGTCAAGCATATTAACAGATATCTCAAGCTGTTCCTTGCCCGGCTTTCCTCTCGACATATCAAGCTTCAAATCTAATTGTTTTAGCTTGTTATACCTTTCTTTTACAATTTCATATTCACTCTTAAGCTCATCAATATTCATTGATAAATAGTCTTTCAATATATGTCACTCCCCATGAGAATAAAAAACTTAAATCGTATACATTAAAAAGCTTTTTAATAATATATGACTGCAATCGCTTATTTTATCACACCTTAGGCAGTTTTGCAAATCCTTTTTGAAGATATTCGTCGCTGGGAATATAATCAGACATGGTTTTCTGAATAAATGAACCATAAGCAGACATATCAAAAAATCCGCTTCCTGTAAGACAAAATAGAATAGTTTTGCTCTCTCCTGTCTTTTTACACTCAAGTGCAACATCAATTGCGGCTCTGATGGCATGGGAGGATTCTGGGGCAGGAAGAATGGTCTCTACTCTGGAAAATAATGTTGCAGCCTCAAAAACTCGTGTTTGCTCCACAGACATAGCCTCGATATATCCATCATCATATAGCTTTGAGATAATTGGTGACATTCCATGATATCTAAGCCCGCCTGCGTGGTTAGCAGATGGAATAAATCCGCATCCTAAGGTGTACATCTTTGCAAGGGGTGTAATCCTGCCTGTGTCACAGAAATCGTAGGCATATTTACCTCGTGTTAGTGATGGGCAAGAAACAGGCTCAACAGCGATAAATCTCGTGTTAGTCTTACCCTCAATCTTTTCCTTCATAAACGGGGCTATAAATCCGCCAAGGTTGGAGCCACCGCCTGCACAGCCTATTATGATGTCCGGCTGGACATCCAGCAGTTCCAAAGCCTTTTTTGCTTCCAAGCCGATAATAGATTGATGCAACAGAACCTGATCAAGCACAGACCCCAAAACATATTTACTGTTCTCGCTTGTTGTAGCCTTTTCTACTGCCTCACTGATAGCACACCCCAGACTTCCTGTAGTATCCGGCATTTCGGCAAGAATCTTTCTTCCTGCTTCAGTGGTCATACTAGGGCTTTCAACCACATTAGCACCAAAAGTTTGCATTACGATCTTTCGATATGGTTTTTGAGCAGCACTGCCCTTTACCATATATACTGTGAGCGGTATGCCAAAATAACCACAAGCCTCAGATAAGGCTGTACCCCACTGACCGGCGCCTGTCTCTGTGGTGAGAGAAGATAGTCCCTGCTGTTTTGCATAGTATGCCTGTGCAACAGCAGAATTAAGCTTATGACTACCTGATGTGTTGTTACCCTCGTATTTATAATAAATCTTGGCAGGTGTGCCCAATGCTTTTTCGAGATTATAGGCACGCATAAGTGGAGACGGTCGATAAACCTTATAAATATCGAGTACCTCTTCCGGAATATCAAAATAACGTGTTGTTGTGTCTAGCTCTTGATCTGCAAGCTCCTTACAAAATATAGGATATAGCTCCTCTTTTGTAATCGGTTGCAAGGTTTTAGGATTCAAAAGAGGTGGTGGAAGCTCTTTCATATCAGCTTTGAGGTTATACCATTGTTTTGGCATCTGATCCTCTGATAATACAAATCTATAAGGTATTTTCTTTTCCATTATGCATTCCTCCATTAAATATATATAAAAAAACAGCCTTCATCCCAGATACAAACTCTTTGGGACAAAAGCCTTACTTCTGCGGTACCACCCAAATTGACGTATGATACGCCCTCTCAACCCGATTTATATCAAAATCGGCTTCATTAATAACGGTTAAAGAATCCGTCAGACATTACTAAGATTTTCCTGATAAAAAATCCTTTCCCTCTGCCCTCCTAAGGCCATTCACCATATCATCTCATGCCACAATCACAGCCACTGTGGCTCTCTCTGTTTCAATAAAACATGGTTACTTACCTTTAATCATCGGTTTATCACATTGTAAATTTAAATAGCTGAATTGTCAACTGTTTTTATAAAAACACTAAGATTTTTGTCGCCCAAAAAGTGACTCAAAAAGTTTAAAATTTATTGACATTGTTTACTGCCAATACTATAATATATAATGGTTTTTATACGACTTGAAAATGAATTTAAAACTTATTAAAAAGGACGGATATTAATTATGATGAAAAAGCCTATATTGTTTATATTAATAGCTATCATGCTTGTGTCATTTGCAGGCTGTGGCAAGGATGACAATACTGAAAGTGCCGGCTCTAATACCAATTCTACAGCCAGCACTGTGAACGCTGATACCCCCTCTGCTGATGGAACTGCTAATTCAGACGAGCCTGTAGACGCTGATTTTTTTGATGATGCCGTGTTTATCGGTGACAGCGTTAGCCTTAAGCTTAATTACTATGTAGATAAAATCAGAGATAACATTGGCCTTGAGTGCCTTGGCGATGCAACATTTTTGTGTAGTGGCAGTCTTAGCTTTGGCAACTCCCTTTGGGAAATTGATGCCGAAAACAACGTGCATCCATCATACCAGGGCACACAATATCTTCTCCCTGATGGTGTGCAAGCCACAGGCAAGAGTAAAGTTTTCATTATGCTTGGAATGAATGATTTTTCACTGTATGGAATTGATGATACTATTACAAATGCTAAAACAATGATAGACGCCATAATTGAAAAAAATCCTAATGCAACAATATATTTGCAATCAGTTACACCAATACTAAAAACAGCTCAATATGGTGATTTTACAAATGCAAACGTAGAGGAGCTTAACAAGAGATATAAGGCCTTGTGTGAAGAAAACGGTTGGAACTTCCTCGACGTAGCCAGTGTGCTAAAAGACGATGAGGGATGCCTACCTGCAAACTATTGCAGTGATCCTGATGCACAGGGAATTCACTTCACCGATGAAGCTTGCGAAATCTGGATAAATTATCTCGAATCTAATGTATGATATAAGGAGAGTTTAATATGAAGAGAATCATAGCTTTAATCATATCTGTTTTTGCTGTGCTGTCAATGGCAGCCTGCGGAGAAACCACAAACAACAACCAGACAGCTGATGCTAGTCTTGAAGCAATAATGAATGATATCAAAGGTCAAATCAGCCTTTCGGGCGATATGATGGAGATATC
Source organism: Clostridiaceae bacterium (assembly GCA_016296885.1). Lineage (GTDB taxonomy): Bacteria > Bacillota > Clostridia > Oscillospirales > Acutalibacteraceae > JAEEHZ01. The sequence goes on from JAEDHT010000048.1 coordinate 5,137, forward strand.
AAGCGTTGACAAGCTACTCGATTATTATGGCATAGATCCAATCGATGTTGCTGAATTTCAGGTTATGATGAATTCAAGCGGTGTAGAACAAGACGAGATAGCAATGATAAAGGCCGTAGATGAAGAAGCAGCCGACTTAATTGCCGAAAAATTCAACACACGTCTTGAAAGCAAAAAACAACAAATGAAAAATTATCTCCCTGACCAATACGCAATGCTTGAAAAATGCTCTGTAGAGCAGGATGGCGTTTATGTATATATGTTTTTATCAGCAGATGCGCAAGCTATGACAGATATATACAATTCTTATTTTAGCTGATAAAGTTTACATCTGAAGGGATGATTTTAGTTGGTATTTTCATCACTGGCATTTTTGTTTATGTATTTGCCTATAGTACTGCTAATATATTATGCAATACCACGCAAGGCAAGGAACATATTTTTATTTATAGCTAATCTTTTCTTCTATGGCTGGGGCGAGCCGGTGTTTGTGTTGCTGATGCTCTTCTCCACCGTGGTAGATTACACACACGGAATATTAATAGATAAAAACCGACATAATAAGAAGCTTGCCAAATTTTTTGTACTAAGCTCTGTTGCAATTAACTTAGCCTTGCTGGGTGTGTTCAAGTATACCGGTTTTATTACAAACACTCTAAATGTGGTGGTTCCGTTTTTAAATATTCCTGTGGTGAGTTTGCCTTTGCCTATTGGAATTTCTTTTTATACATTTCAAACCATGTCGTATTCAATAGACGTTTACAGAAATGATTCGCCTGTACAGAAAAACATTTTCACGTTTGGAACATATGTTTCATTGTTTCCTCAGCTTATAGCAGGTCCTATCGTTAGATATAAAGATGTTGCATATCAGTTAGACAACAGACGTGAAACACTGGACGAATTTACAAAGGGTGTAAAGCTGTTTGTAGTTGGACTTGCTAAAAAAGTGCTTATTGCAAATCAAATGGGCTTGCTATGTGACACACTGAGAGCTAATCATAGTACAAACGGCACTCTGGCATCTTGGGTTGGAATAATAGCATATTCATTGCAGATTTATTTCGACTTTAGCGGATACTCCGATATGGCACGAGGCCTTGGCAATATGTTTGGATTCTATTTTCTCAAAAATTTTGATTATCCTTATATTTCAAAGAGCATAACAGAATTTTGGAGAAGATGGCACATATCACTGGGCACATGGTTCCGTGAATATGTATACATACCACTCGGTGGTAACCGCAAGGGCAAGGCACGCACATTGATCAACCTTATGATAGTGTGGTTTTTGACCGGTCTTTGGCATGGCGCTAGCTGGAACTTCGTGTTATGGGGCATATACTTTGGCATAATCTTAATTTTTGAGAAGCTATTTATGCTGAAAGTCCTAAAAAAACTCCCGGCTTTTGTTTGCCATATCTACTCATTAATCTTAATAATATTTGGATGGAACATCTTCTATTTTTCTGATGATTGTGGCGGTATGAAAGGCATGGCGGAGTTCTTAGAATCCATGTTTAAAGGGCCATTTATCACAGACACTGCTTTGAACACAATTATTAACTTTGCTCCGCTTCTTATAATCGCAATAGTAGCTTCTACTCCACTTTTGAGGAAAATATATGACAAAATCTCTAATATGAGATTTTCTTTTGCGATAGAGGCTATTGCAACATTAGTTGCACTAATTATCTGCACAGCCACACTGGCTAATCAGAGCTACAATCCGTTCTTATATTTCAGATTTTAATTAATTGGTGAAAATATGGATAAAAGAAAAATCAAAAAAAACCTGACCTCCTTTGTGTTTATAGTCTTTATTTCGGCTATCATGGTGATGTATTTTGTTATGCCAAAAGAAGATTACTCACCGCTGGAAAAAAGATATTATGAGAGCTTTCCTAGTTTTTCAGGCGAAGCATTGCTAAATGGCGATTATACACAAGGCATAGAAAACTATTTAGCTGACCACACACCTCTGAGAGCCTTTTTCGTGGGAACAAACTCATATTATAATCTTGCAATCGGTAACAATGGTTCCAATGGTGTGTATCTTGGCAAAGACGATATGCTCATCGAAAAACCTTTCAGCGAGGATAATCTACTCGAAAGAAATATGGCTAAAATCAAGACATTCTCTGAGGAAACTGATATTCCTGTCAGCATGGTTGTTGTACCGTCAAAGGGATATATCTACAGTGATTATCTACCTGCTAATGCACTTGAGTATAAAGATGAAGAATATTTCGATTTTATAGAAAATAATCTTGGTAGCAAAATAAAATTTGTGAATATTCTGAACCAATTTAAATCTACATCAGCAGATGATAAGCTATTCTTTAAGACCGACCATCACTGGACATCATTTGGTGCATACAGTGCATATTGCAGTTTATGCGATGCTATGGGGCTGAATAAAAAATCAAAAAATGATTTTAGCATCGAAAGCTATGATAATTTTTATGGAACCTCTTACTCTACATCTGCTTATTATCTAACAAAACGTGAAGAAATTGAGGTTTGGAGAGATAAGGAAAGTCTAGGTGTCGCTGATGTTGAGATTATCGAAGGACAAAAAAGCGAAAAATATGACAATATGTTCTTTGATGATAATCTGAGTGGTGATGACAAATACACAGTATTTCTTGATGGTAACCACAGCATGGTTAAGATTCATAATAACTCGGCCGACAGCAACAAAAAGCTACTTATTATCAAAGACAGCTTTGCCCATTGCCTAGCGCCTTTCTTGTCAGCCCATTATAGTGATATTGTTATGGTAGACCTGAGATATTATAAACTAAGTCTTACCGAGCTGATTAAAACAGAGGGATGTAACGAAGCTATTTTTATCTATGGCATAGACAACCTAGCCACATCCACTGATATCATTTTATATTAAACAAAATTTCATACAAAGCCAAAAAATCGCTGACTTTCAATCAAGTCAGCGATTTTTGTTGTATGACGGGCATATCAATGCTCTGTGGTGAAAGTCCACCGAGGCGT
>JAEDHT010000020.1 GCA_016296885.1 Clostridiaceae bacterium
ACACAGGCAACAAGAACTCAGGCAACTGTAACACAGGCAACTGTAACACAGGCAACAAGAACTCAGGCAACTGTAACTCAGGCAACTGTAACACAGGCAACAAGAACTCAGGCAACTGTAACTCAGGCAACTGTAACACAGGCAACAAGAACTCAGGTGACTTGAACTCAGGCGACTTGAACTCAGGCAATTGTAACACAGGCGACTTTAATACTTGTGATTTTTCTGCAGGCTTCTTCTGTACTATAGAACCCAAAGCGAGAATCTTTGATATAGAAACTGATATGACAGTAACTGAATTTAGAAATAGCAAATATTGTGATGCTTTGTATAGTGCACCATTTATGTTGACAGAATGGGTTGAGTATTCAGAAGAAGAAATGCAAGCTGATGAAAATAAAAAGCTTATAGGTGGTTATCTAAAAAAATACACATACAAAGAGGCTTGCGAAAATTGGTGGGATAGAATGACCGATGAGAACAAAGCGATTATCCACCAAATACCTAATTTTGATAAAGATAAGTTTTATCAGATTACAGGGATAAAATTGTGAGGAGTAAAAACAATGCGAGAAATTTTATTTAGGGGTAAACCTGTTGAACGATTTAAGGATTTTCTCTGGGTTAGAAAAGATTTGTTTAATGAACTCGGATTTGTATATGGTTCATTATTTGTTGATAAATCTGGAAGAACTTATATTTGTGTAGATGCAAGGTGTACTCATACTACATGTATTAATAATGGTGAAGGTACTATGATAGAAGTCATCCCCGAAACCGTAGGGCAGTATACAGAACGTAAAGATATGAACGGTAGGATGATAGTTGAGGGAGATGTTGTTACTAACGAAAAAGGTCATAAGGGTAGAATAACTTGGTATACAGAACATTGCGCTTTTATGATTTATAGTATCACCGAAAATAAAGTTTATTGGTTATATGACAGCAATTTATCAGAACTTGAAGTCATCGGCAACATCCACTCTAACCCCGAACTACTGGAATGAGGTGACGATAAATGAATATACTTGTTGCTTGTGAAGAAAGTCAGGCAGTAACCATAGAAGCACGGAAGTTAGAGGTCACAATGCGTATAGTTGTGATTTGTTTGAATGCAGCGGAGGGCATCCTGAATGGCACATACAAGGTGATGTGCTTCCGCTCCTGAACGGCAGATGTGAGTTTGTGACAATGGACGGACAAGCTCATTCTATCAATGACAGGTGGGATATGATTATTGCGTTTCCGCCTTGTACATATTTAACTAATGCAGGAACACGACATTTTAGTCTGAAATGCAGTACACCTGAGAAAATTGCTGTGAGGCTGAAAAACAGAAAAAAAGCAGCAGAATTTTTTATGAAGTTTGTAAACGCCGATTGCGATAAAATTGCAATAGAAAACCCTGTTGGGTATATGAATTCGACATACCGAAAAGCAGACCAGATAATTCATCCGTATTATTTTGCCGACAGTGAAAGTGATACTGAAAACTATCATCAAAAAAGAACGTGCTTATGGCTGAAAGGGATTGAGCCTTTAAAACGGAAAAAATATCTTGACAAACCAAAACCTAAATATATCTGCAAGGGAGAAAAATGCAAAGGGAAATCAATCGGTTGGTGTGAGGGAATGAGCGGAATAAAAGGCGGTCAATCTGAACGAGCAAAAGCAAGAAGCAAAACTTTTCCCGGCATCGCCAAAGCAATGGTTGAACAGTGGGCCGGAGTAGCAGAAAATACATCATTGGAGGTACAACCATGCCAAACAAAGAATTAAAGCCGTGTCCGTTTTGCAAATCCAAAATTGAGATGGTTATAGGATTTCAAGGTATAATTTTTTTCAAGTGTCAAAATAGGGAAGATTGCGGTGCAATAGTAAGTTTTGATAACCGCAACTTTTATAAACAGAAACCAATCGAAGTGTGGAACAGGAGGGCTGACAATGATTTTAATTAATAGAGAAATAAACTCAAAAGAAATTACCACAGAAAAGGGTAAAAATTTTAATAATTGCCAAGCAAGTTTAAATTCTGACGGTAATATTACGCTTAGAAATTTTGATAGCAGGAACAAAAACTCAGATGAGATTATTGTATTATCAAAAGAAGAAACAAGGGCTATAGTTAAACTCTTTTCTGAAATTGGAGAAATGAATAAAAGATCATTACCGTTTTAGAGGAGGACTGAAAATGGATGATATGAGAGAGAAGTTGGCTGAATTAATACGCAAAGCAAATACAGCAATGTGGGGCAAAACAATTTCAGATAGACAAACTGAAAGCAGATTTATCGCCGACTACCTTATCGAAAACGGTGTAATCTTACCGCCGTGTAAGGTGGGGGAGGTGGTGTATGATATCTGCACAATTTTTGATGAAAGCACACTTAAATCGAAGACAATTATTAAACCGAAGAAGAAGCACAAAAGGCAATTGATGAAAGGAGCTGAATAAGTTGACCTACGAAGAAGCGATACTTCGAATAGTAGTTCATAACGCAATCCACGGCAGAACTACTGAAGAAATAAAAATGACGGTTGAAGCACTTGAAAAGCAGATACGACAACGAGTTGAGATAACAGATGATTGTTGTATTTGTCCAAATTGCCGCATCGATATGATGGGTGTATATGATTTCTCAAATTACCATACAAAAGCCCCTTCTTATTGCCCCGAATGTGGACAGGCTTTAGATTGGAGTGGTGATTGAAAATGGATGGAGGTTTGAAAATGAAAACAATTACACTTACAGATTCACAATGTGAAAGTCTTGCTGACTTTATTGAAGATACCATTTTAGATACTATTAGACAAGACACTTATATTGACAATATCAACTGGTTAATTAATATGGTGGATGCTTACAAAAAAATTAAAGGGGCAGTTAAAATAAATGAATAATAAAAAGAGAATACAAGAAAAGTTTTTAAATGCTATGAAATTGAAAGACGGGACACCATTGATTAGTGTAGATTTACTTGATTGGTTGATTAGTCAAGAATTTTTCATGAAACCCGCTGCAATCAAACATCACGGAAATTATACAGGTGGTCTATTTGATCATAGCTTAAAAGTCATGGAAAACCTAGTTAAAATAACTGAAAAGCTAGACATTAAATGGCAGAACCCAAGAAGTCCTTACATTGTGGGCATGTTCCACGATTTATGCAAACTGGATAACTATATATTTGAAAATGGAAAATGGACATATAATCCTGATTCAATTTTGAAAGGTCATGGTGAAAAATCTATCATTCTTTTATCGCAGTTTATGACTCTGACAGAGGAAGAGATAATGTGTATTAGATTCCACATGGGTGCTTATGAGACTGATGATTGGGACAGTTATGATAAAGCAATTAGAAAATATGAGACAGTATTATGGACGCATACGGCTGATATGTATGCGAGTAAAGTGACAGGAGTGTAATATGAAAAAGAAATTATACATCAGTTGTCCAATGAAGGGTAGAACAGAAGAAAACATCAGAAAGAGCATGAAACAGATGCACCAGATTGCTGAAGTTGTCTTTGATCAGGAACTCGAAGTCATTCCAACATACATTGAAGATGATCCGCCTGAAAATACTAAACAAGAAATTTGGTATATTGGAAAATCCATTCAGTTGTTATCAGAAGCAGATTTCTTTATTGGTGTTGGATATTCAGATTTTTTCACCGGTTGCATGATAGAAAATGATGTTGCAAGACGGTATGGAATCAGACGCACCCACGTCAATATTTGTGAATTAATGCCTGATGCGATTGAAGTTGAACGTAAAAATGTTGGAGAACAATGGACGACTGTAGAACTATAAGTTGTTAAATAGCAGAAGGGAGATTAAACAGTGGACGTAAGAATTATTATATCAATTTTGGTAGTGTTAGTATTTGTGGCGTTTGTAGGTGGCTATAAGTTTGGTTGGAATATGCACAAAGACTACATAAATCATAGCGATGATTGAGCAGTACTATTCGGATGTGCATATGTCGGCTGAGGGCGTGTATGTTGCCATATGCGACAAGTGCAAGGATGAGATCACAGCGGATACATACAACAACCTAATCAGGCTGATAAAAAATAAGGGCTGGAAGTGTCGCAATGTAGGGGTTGGTAAATTTTTAAATTTGTGTCCGAATTGCTTGAAGAAGCGGAAAGGAAAAGGTAAATATGACTTTAAAAATAATTGCTAAAATGAGCAAGTATGAGGCAAAAGAATACATATCTAAAAACATACAAGATCCTTTTATTAAAAATCTGATGGAAAAGCATTATATTGAAGGCATATCCTGGAGCAAGGTGGCAAGCAATTTGGGAGGCAACAATACATCAGATAGTATTAAGGCAATGTGCCTAAGGTACATAAAAAGACATTGTCAATAGCTTTTTTAAAAATAATAAAAGTTGTCACGACACATTTGTTCAAAACCATTGAATATATGTGTCGTGTCTCTATAATTAGAGTATACAACAAAGGAGGTGCAGTGATGCCACAAAATCCATTTTACAAAACTAAGAAATGGCAGGATAAAAGAGATAGCATACTTAAACGTGATAAATATTTGTGTCAGCACTGCAAAAGGTATGGGAGGGAAGTTGAGGCTACAACTGTTCACCATATTAAGCACAGAGATAAATATCCTGAGCTTGCCTATGATAGTGATAACCTTGTCAGTCTTTGCTATAAATGTCATGCAAAGCAACATCCGGAGAAAGGTGCAAAGCCAAAATCATATTATCCCCCCCGTAAACGCTAGATTTTTATGAAAAAATTAGACCTACTACAGTATTGGACCTTTTCCAACTCTACCTAATTTAAAAAAAAGGGGGTAAATCGAATGGCCAAAAAGCTTACTGAAAAAGCGGTCCGAAACAAGACGATTGAATCAATGACTTCGGTCGGTACATATAAAGATGAATTTCTGCCAACGATCGAACGCTATGCAGAGTTGTTTGTGGAATATAACAATCTAAAGGACGATTGGGAAAAAGATGGCCGAAAAATTACTGAGCCTTACACAAACAAAGCCGGAGCAACCAACATTCGCAAAACTGCATTGTATTTGGCACTCGAATCTTTGAGAAAAGAACTGCTAGAGCTTGAGGATAAATTTGGACTTACTCCCGCCGGACTTAAGAAAATAAAAACTGAGGGATTGAAAACCACAGCTGAAAATAAACTAACAAAAATTTTGGAAGGAATGAACGCAATGGAGTGATGCTGATTGAAACATAAGAATTGGGATGCAGTATTTGATTATGTAAACGGTATCGTTAATGGTGAGATAGTCGCTAATAAATATCGTGTAAAAGCTTGCCAGAGATTTCTGAACGATTTAGAAAATCCCGATTATGATTTTAATCCTAAAAATGCAGAGTTTGTCATTCAGATTATCGAAAATACCTTTTGTCATATGCAAGGCGAGAAGCTGGATGGTACTCCGCTTAGAGGCACTCCATTCTATTTAGAACCATTCCACAAGTTTATCATTTACAATCTTTTGGGGTTTTACCTCAAAGATACAAAAATTACAAGGTTTCACGAATGTTTGATATTTATTCCTCGAAAAAATATCAAAACTACGTTTGCCGGTGCCCTTGCATATGGGCTAGGGATGTTATATCGCAAGAGCGGTACAAAAGTGTATATCGTAGCAGCTGCACAAAAGCAAGCTCTCGAAAGCGCCGGCTTTATGAAATACAACGTGGAGAATATAGATCCAAACGAAGATATATTCCACACAATTTGGAATAACAACGAGCACAGCATAAAGGGCACATTTCCTGATGGTTTTTTTGAAGTACAGGCGCTTGCATCTAACCCAGATGCACAAGATAGCTTTAACTGCAATATTGCAATAGCTGATGAAATACACGCTTTCAAAAAGCCAAAGCAATACAATTTGTTTAAAGAGGCTATGAAAGCATACACCAATAAATTAATGATTGGTATTTCGACGGCCGGTGACAATGAAAACTCATTTATGGGCAATAGATTAAAGTATTGCAAAAAGGTGCTTGATGGAACTGTTAAGGACGAGCAGTATTTTATATTTATTTGCGAGGCTGATACAGACGAAAACGGAGATTGCGATTTTACAAATCCGATAGTACATGAGCAAGCAAATCCGGCATACAAGGTGTCGATCAGACCGGAGGAGATACTAAACGATAGCCTTCAGGCTCTGAACGATCCACAACAACGCAAAGACTTTTTCGCAAAGTCGTTAAATGTTTATACATCAGCATTAAGAGCTTATTTTAACATTGAGGAGTTCAGGGCATCTGACCGAAAATATGATTTTACAATTCAACAGCTTTTGCCAAAGGTGCATTGGTATGGCGGTACTGACTTATCCAAAATGCATGACCTGACTGCAGCTACATTAGTCGGGCTTTATGATGATGTGTTAGTAATATTGCCACATTGTTGGTTTCCGATTGTTGCAGCCCACAAAAAGGCTGACGAGGATAATATACCTCTATTTGGCTGGAAAGATGATGGCTGGCTGGATATGTGCAACACTCCAACGGTAAATCATACGGATGTAGTCAAATGGTACCAAAAGCAGAAAAGGGCTGGATTTAAAATAGACCAGATTGGCCACGATAGAAAATTTGCAAGAGAATACTTCCTTGAAATGAAAAAACAAGGATTTAAGATTATAGATCAACCACAATATTATTACAAAAAATCAGAGGGATTCAGATACATAGAAAAAAAGGCAAAAGACGGTAAGTTATATTACTTCCACGCAGAGCCATTTGAGTACTGTGTGCAGAATGTAAGGGCGATTGAAAAGACAGACGATATGATCCAATACGAAAAGGTTTATCACACTATGCGAATAGACGTATTCGATGCATCTGTATTTGCAGTGGTGAGAATGTTGGAAAACATGGAGTATCAAAAGAAAGGAGAAGGATGGTTCTAAAATGGGTATTTTTGATTTTCTCAAACGTGGGAAAAGCTTTGAAAAAAGAAATAAAAGCGGAATGATAGAGCTCTTTCTTGGTGATGATATCAGCGTATCGGGTTATACTCCACTTTCAAAAAATCCAGAGGTGCAAATCTGCGTAAATTATATTGCAGAGCTTGTCAGCTCAATGACCATCTATCTAATGGAGAATGGCAAAAAGGGCGATAGGCGAATTAAAGATGGACTAGCCTATAAGATAGATGTAGAGCCTAGCCAGATATACACAAGAAAAAACTTTATCTATCAGATAGTTAAAAAAATGCTGATAGATGGTAACTGCATTGTCTACCCTGAGTACCAGGGCGATAGATTGTATGATCTCAAGATACTTCCAAATGCAACGGTTATAAGTGGTGAATATACATACAAGGTTTTTAATGATGGGGTAGTTTACGAACCGGATGAAATACTGAATTTTATCAGTAATCCTGATTTAAACAATCCGGGACTTAGCAAAGGCTACGCACCGGAGCTGAAAGATTTAGTGCAAAATCTCACGCAGGCTGCCAAGACAAAGAGAGAGTTTATGTCAAGCAAATATCGTCCACCTCTGATAGTCAGAGTTGACAGTATGCACGAAGAGCTTTCAAGTGAAGAGGGCAGACGAAAGATAATTGAAAAGTATATGAAGACAAGCGATGCGGGTGAACCTTGGATATTGCCTGTAGAAATGTTTGACGTAAAAGAAATCAGACCCTTGTCTCTTAAAGATATTGCTATCAATGAATCAGCCGAGCTTGATAAAAAGACGGTGGCACGAATAATAGGAACACCTAATTATGTGGTAGGTATTGGTGAATTTAATCGCTTAGAATACCGCAACTTTGTAAGCACAAAACTGATGTCGATAGCTCAGATTATCTCACAGGAGTTTACACGCAAGCTCTTATATTCTAATGAAAGATACTTTAAATTTAATCAGATGTCGTTATACGCTTATGACGTTGAAGAAATGGCGAATGTTATAAAGAGCTTATATCCAATGGGTCTTATTAATAAAAACGAGAGTAGAGATTGGGTAAATCTCTCACCTACAGATGATGGAGATGAATTTAAGCTACTTGAAAATTACATACCGGCTGATATGTCAGGCAAGCAGAAAAAATTAAAAGGTATGGAGGGAAAAAAAGATGAATAGAAAAGATATGATGCATAGAAATCTAAAGCTTGAACAAATGCGAGCTATGGAAGAAAATGACGATCTAATACTTGAGGGTTATTTTGCTGTGTTTGACAGCGAATACAAAATCACGGATACAATGTCTGAGAGCATAGCACGTGGAGCATTTACAAATACTCTCAAAGATGATATCGACAAAAAGGTACTCTATAATCATAACCCCGATAAAATACTAGGCCGTGAGAAAAACAAGACTTGCGAATTTATAGAGGATGACAAGGGTCTATATGTCAGGACGAAAATTAATAAAAATGACACTGAGGCACTTAACTGCTATGAGCGTGTAAAACGTGGAGATGTGGACCAGTGCAGTATAGGCTTTGCAATCGTCTCAGAAGAGTACAGCAAACGAGGAAGTAAACACCACTGGACAATTACTGAGGTTAAACTATTTGAAGCGTCAATTTGCGTGTTTCCTGCATATGAGGAGACAACCGTCTCCGCACGTCAAAAAGATGTAGAGAATATGGAAAAACGTCAGAAAGAAGTCTGGGAAAAAGAAATGCTTCAAAAATTGAAAGGAGAATAAAAATATATATGGCACTTAAAATCTTAATACTCAGAAACAAGTTAGAATCACTTGTAAAAGAGAGGAAAAGTATTGACGAAGAGTTTTCAAAGCTTGAAACCAGAGAGCAAGAGCTTGAGAAGGCAATAAGAGAAGCTCAGACAGACGAGGAACGCTCAGTTTGTGAGCAGAATATTGATAAGTTTGAAAACGAAAAAACGGCAATCGAAGAGAAGAGAGACTCTCTCGAATCAGAAATTAACGATATCGAAAAACAAATTGAGGATGCTGAAAATAAAGCACCTAAGGAAAATAATCAAAGAAAGAAGGAAAATAAAATGCCTGAAATCAGAACAACATTAGGCTATAGAGGCATGAACTTTGAAGAGAGAAGTGCATTTGTTGCACGTGCAGAAATAAAAGATTTTCTAACCAGGGTTAGGGAACTAAAGACAGAAAATAGAGGTGTGTCCGGTGCTGAGCTTGCAATCCCTGATGTAATGCTTGGAATTATGAGAGAGGATATCTCTTATTACTCAAAGCTTATTAAGTATGTAACCCTCAGACGTATTAGCGGTAAGGGCAGAGAGCTAGTCGCCGGTGCAGTGCCTGAAGCTGTATGGACAGAGATGATTGCTAATTTCAATGAAGAAGACATCTTTTTCAATCAGGTTGAAATTGATGGCTATAAGGTAGGCGGATTTGTACCGGTACCAAACAGTACACTTGATGATGCATCAGATGTTGATCTCTTTAATGAAGTTTATGTAATGCTGATGCAGTCTATCGGTAAGGCTACTGATAAGGCTATCCTGTACGGTACAGGCAGAATGCCGGAGGGTGTATTGACAAGACTTGCATACACAGAACAGCCATCTAATTGGGGCACAAATGCACCTGCATTTACTGATCTACATACATCAAATATTTTAAAGCTTGATATTAAGGCAGAGACAGGCGCTACATTCTTTGCACATCTTGCAGAGGCTCTGGGCGTGGCTTCTCCGAAGTACGGCACAGCCGGCAATGTATGGGTAATGAATCGTAAGACACATCTTGATATCATGGCAAAGGCTCTTTCATTTAATGCATCCGGTAGCCTTGTATCCGGTATCAACAACACAATGCCGGTAATAGGCGGTGAAATTATAGAGCTTGAATTTATTCCGGATTATGAGATTATCGGTGGTTACTTTAGCCAGTATCTAATGGCTGAACGTCAGGGTAGCACATTTAAGAGAAGTGAACACGTTAGATTCCTGCAGGATCAGACAGTATTTGCCGGATATGCACGATATGACGGTAAAGTTGTAATTGGTGAGGGCTTTGTTGCACTTAACTACAACAACACAGAAGTAACAACATCAGCTACATTTGCCGGTGATGAGGCAAACACCGACCTTGTAAGTCTTTCAGGTCTTACAATCGGCAGTGCTAACCTATTTCCGATATTTAGCAAGGATGTAACCAACTATACTTGCGAGGTGTCAGCTCACTCAAATAAGATTACAGCAACAGCACTCAAGTCTGATGCAACCGTTGTAATCAAGAACGGCGATACAGTTGTTGAAAACGGCAAGAATGCCACATTTACAGCCGGTAACAACACTCTTACTATTGAGGTTACTAACGGCCACGCTGTGAAGCGCACCTATACAGTAACAGTCAAAGACGTTACAGCTTGATTTTAAAATAACTAACAAGGAGGTGATTGTGGATGAGTGCTAACCTTGAAATTGTAAAACACATGATCGGCATTTACACAGATGCCGAAGATACATACATTGAGGAGCTCCTGAAAGTTGCAAAGCTGGACCTTGAAAAAATGGGTATCGTGTTAGATGCAGAAAATGCTAGCGATAATCACCTGATACGTCAATATACAGTTTGGCAATATAGAACTCGAAAGACCGGTGAGGCAATGCCAAGGTCGTTGGCTTTCTCCATCCACAATCACTTAATTGGGAGTGTGCAAAATGATAGTTGATATTGCATTGTGCAGAGAGGTTATCGAGAAAGACGAGCTTTGCAACGAGGTTAAAACACTTAATAAAAGGAATTTAGTCGCAGAGCTTAGCAATGTTAGAATGTCAGAGTTTTACAAAGCTAAGCAATCCGGACTTAATGCAGAGTATCAGCTCAATATCCATCCACTAGACTATAAAGGCGAGAAAATCGTTGAAGTCAAAGGAAAGCTATATGACGTGTATCGTGCATATCTTGACGATAAAAAAGACACTATGGAGCTGTATCTGCAAGAAAGGATTTCTTTAAAATGACTTCAACTTTATATGATCAAATTAAAGATATTTGTCAGGAAATTCAACAGGGCGCAAACGATGCCTTAAAAGCAGCTATTGACAAAAATGCTAGGTACGGTGTAAAGCTTTTAAAAGAAAAATCACCTAAGAGGTCAGGCGTATATGCACAAGGTTGGAAATCTGTAGCAGTAAAAAAATCAGATGGTCTATATGAAAAAGTAATAAAAAACAAGGTGTATCAATTAACTTGGCTTTTGGAATATGGTCATGATGTTATAAATAACGGAAATGGAGTTGGATTAACTGTAATTGGAAGAGCTAAAGCAAAACCGCATATTTCCGTTGTTAGGGAGATACTCGAAAAAAGAATAGAAGCTGATGTCGAGAGTGAACTTGATAAAAGATTATAATAATTTTAAGAAGACGGAGGCAGTTAATGACACTTGAACAATTAATTATCATTTTGCAAACAAGCAGACTTGATATAACAAGAATTTATAGCAACACAAAAAAATCATTACCTTATCTGATATATAATGACAACTCCTCGGATGGCATATTTGCTAATGACAAAAGAGTGGGAGATTTAATAGAAATTAAGTTTGAACTATACACACAAATTAATGACACAGCATCAGAAAAAGCACTTGAAGCCGTGCTTGAAGATAACTATATCCATTACTCGAAATCAGACAGAATATATTTTGAGGATGAGGGTTATGCAATTGTTTATTATCAGATAACGATAGATAATTTTAAGGAGGATAAAAAATTATGAAAAAAAGTATTAGAAATATTGCGTATGCACTAATTGATGAAGAGGTAAGCGGTGCCATAACATATGGAGCAATTAAATACCTTGAAACTACTGAGGCAGGCGGTAGGGCATATACATTGACTCCAAAGGGAGAGTTCCAACGTGTATATGCTAATGGCATAGTTGCCTATGCAGCAGACAATAACTGCGGATATGATGTTGATTTGATATTGCTTGCACTTATTGATGTAATAAGCCAGGAATGGTATGGCAACACACTCACCAATGGTAAGTATAAAGGTGTTGCAGAATATGCAGATGCACCTGTTCCACCAAAGTTTTGTCTTATCATACATGAGGACACAACAGACGGAGAGGGTAGTATTATTTTCTTGCCATACTGCCAGGTTAACTCACGACAGACACGTAGCGGTAAAACATCAGAAGAGGGTCCTTTTGATTTTGCTTTTAGTGAACATAAAATTCTAGCTTCTCCACGTCCGACAGACATGATGACAAAGTTTGAGTTTGCTGGAAAGGAAAAGCTTACAGCAGTACCAGAACCAACAGCACCAGTCACAGAACCGGAGAATCAGGGTTAAAAGGAGTTAACGAAATATGCGTGATGTTTTAAAAATTGGTCAGGAAAATATTGAAATTGAAAGTAATTTGCAAACGCTTTTTAATTACGAGAGTCTTTACAAAAAGAGCGTAGTTGAAGAAATTGACAATATAGATATAATCAATCAGCAAAATGTTAAAGAAAAAAAGGGTAATATTTCAGAGGTCCTCAGATTAATGAGCCAGGTGGTGTGGGCAGTTGTTAACACAGCAAATCCTCAAATTAAAATTGATGATTTATACAAATACGATCCGTCAGAAATTATATCAGCATATACGGCATCATCTAATTTAATAATCAATTCGTTTAAAGCATCACCAAAAAACGATTGAGCGGTAGGGGCAAAGGAAAGGCAAGGCGGTCAAGTGTTAGATATGTATACTTGACCGCTTTATTACAAAAGCATGGAGTTGACCCGGCTTCTGCCGCTAGATGGGATGTTGGCCAGATTATTGACTATTGCTGTGAGTATAATCGCTTACAAAAAATCGCAAATGGAATTGATGTAAATGATACAGAAGAACAATATCATCAGTTAAAAGCAATATTGCCTATGGTTGAAAAGAAATATAAAAACGGACAAATATCAAGAGAAAAATATGAAGAATTTGTTAATAGACTAGATGAGTATGAAAGAGGGTGAAGCTTATGGCTGGAAAAATAAAAGGCTTGAAAATAAAGATTGATGGCGAATCTACCGGTTTAAACAGTGAACTTAACAAAGTTAAGAAAAATGGTCAAACTATCAACAACGAATTAAAAAATATAAATAGACAGCTTAAATTTAATCCCGAAAGTACTGTTCTACTAAACCAAAAACAGCAGGTTCTCGCAGAAAGTATTGAAAATACTAAAAAGCAATTATCAATGCTTGAAGAAGTGCAAGATCAGGTAAAGGAGAAATACGCAAGCGGTGAAATTGACAGCGGACAATATAGAGAGTTTGAGCGTGAGCTTGAGTACACACAAAATCGTTTAAAAACCCTTGAAAAGCAGTCTAATGAGGTATCTCAGGCACTTGCAGAGGGTGCCGAGGATAGCACACGTGAAGTGGACAAGCTTAATGATGAGCTGGAAGAAACAGAAAAAACCGAAAAGAAAATTGACGGTAGTGGACTCGACACATTAAAAGCCGGTGCGCTGGGTGCAGTTGCTGCAGTCGCAGCGGTTGGTACAGCTGCAGTCGGTGTTGTTAAAAAGTCAACAGAAATCGGCTCAACATTTTATGCAGTAATGTCAAGAGTTGAAGCTATATCTGGTGCAACAAAAGACGAACTCGAAAAACTGGAAAATAAAGCAAAGCAAGTCGGTGAGACTACAAAATTCAGCGCTACGCAAGCAGCACAGGCTCTAGAATACATGGCTATGGCCGGATGGAAGCCTATAGAGATGTTGGAAGGACTTGATGGCGTTATAAATGCTGCAGCCGCAAGCGGTGAGGACCTTGCCAATGTATCAGATATTATTACTGATGGACTTACAGCATTTGGACTATCTGCAAAGGACAGCACATACTTTGCTGACTTGTTGGCCAAAACATCAGCAAGCAGTAATACCACAATCGGTATGCTCGGTGAAAGCTTTAAAAATGTTGCTGCCACAGCCGGAGCAATGAGATATAGTGTTAATGACACTACATTTGCACTTGGCCTTATGGCGAATGCAGGAATTAAGGGCGGTTCAGCCGGTACAGCGCTTAATAGTGTGTTTACACGTCTGGCAAAGCCTACAAAAGAGGTTAAGACTGCATTGTCTGATCTTAGTATAGAGGCTGTAAATGCTGATGGTTCAATGAAGCCTTTCTCTGTATTGTTACCTGAGTTAAGAGCAAAGTTTGATAGTCTAAGTGAATCAGAAAAAGGCCAGTATGCCACAATGATAGCCGGCAAAAATGCAATGTCAGGATTTTTGACACTTGTAAATGCTAGTCAGAGTGACTATGACAAGCTTAAATCATCTATTGATAATGCCAATGGCTCTGCAATGCAGATGTCAGAGATAATGCAAGATAACTTGCAGGGCGATATCACAATACTTAAAAGCGGTATTGAGGGGCTTGGCATACAGATTTATGATAGCTTTGACGAGGGATTGAGAAAATCCGCTAAAAATGGCCAAACTGCAATAAACGAGATATCAAAGGCTCTTAAAAATCCATCTACACAGAAATCACTTGACAAGATTAATGATGCAATGGCGTACGGGTCAAAAAGGATTGGAGAGTTGGTCGCAAAATCTCTACCTAAACTTATAGATGGACTTGCATTTGTCACTGATCACACTGAAGAGCTTACCACCGCAACAGTTACTTGCGTGACTGCAATCGTCGCATACAAAGTGGTTGGTACAATCACAAATTTAATAAAGGGCATGACCACAGCTCAAACAGCATTAAATGCTGCAATGAAAGATAACCCTGTTGGTTTTTTATTTACTGGATTAAGTCTCCTAGCTGGAGCAGCAGTTGCAGCTTATAATGAAACAACTAAACTATCCGAAAGCGAGAAAAAAATATTAGAATCATCCGAAGAAATCAATGCTGCAGTATCAGAACGTGCAGAAGCTTATGAAAACGCAAAAAAAGCAAGAGATGAACTTTTGAGTAATAATGTCCAGGAGTTAGACTACTATTCTAAACTTTGGGATGAAATGCACAAACTAGTTGATGAGAACGGCAATATTATTTCTGGCTATGAAGATAGAGTTAAGTATATTGCTGAAAATCTGGAAGAAGGATTAGGCATTGAAATTAAAATAAATGACGGCGTAATTGAAAGCTACCAAAAATTACAAAAAGAAATAGAAAAAACTATTTTGAAAAAGCGTGCTTCATTTGTTATTGAGAACGAAGAGGAAGCATATAAAGAGGCAATTAAAAATAAATCCTCCGCAGAACAAGGTTTAAAAGAGGCAGAAAATAAAAAAAATGAGGCTGATGCAAATTATAAGGAGGCAAAGCAAAATTATGATGATTTTATAAAAAAATATCCAGATGATAAAAATCATGGAATGCTTAACAATTTTGTATCAAATCAAAAAATAGCATTAGATTCATCCGTAAAAGCTGCGAAAAAGGCTAGAGATGATGCAAATAATGCCTATAAAACTCAAAAGGATTTATTAGAAAATTATTACAGTGATATTGCAATATATAATACAGATTTGGCACTTTTTACAAGTGGTAGCGCAGATGACTTAGAGAAAATTAGTAATAGAGTATCCAGTACAATTATAAAGGACGGCGAGAAAGTAACATTATCAACTAAACAAAATGTTGAAAACGCTCAGTTGTATTATGATTGGGTTTTACAAGAGTATCTAAACGGGAATGCAAATGTTAGTTTTCAAATGCTCAGAGATGCAAAACATACTTTGGACGAAGCAAAAAAAGAGCATAGTGCAAGTCTATCAACTATGGAGGAAACAACAGAAGAGACAGCTGATGAAATTGTTGATACAAGCAAAAAAGCTAAGGACGGAGTTGCTGAATCTGCAAAAGAAGCGACAGCAGAGGTTGTGGATGGAGTAAAGACGGCTGGCAGCAAAGCAAACGCTGAAGCCGAAAGCCTGGGAAGAGATATTGTCCGTGGAATGGTGCAAGGTATGCATCAAGCACAACGTGAGGCCGAAGATGCAATGACTACTGTAATTAATGGAGTGTTCGTCGCAGGTAAGGTCACAGCGGAAGTACAGTCGCCATCAAAGCGAGCAAAGAGAGAACTTGGCGTATATCTACCAAAAGGAGTGGCACAAGGCATCCTTGAGGCTATGCCGGAGGCAGTGGGAGCTATGGAAGCTGGAATGGACAGCATTTTCGATATTGCCCAAAATCCAAACTATCAACATGACATTGATATAGCAAGTAGATCCATTAATTATCTGAGCAATCAGGCAATGTCTGAAAGGTCCACAATGTATTCTGATGCAATGCTACAGAAATTTGATCAATTCCAAGCGCTATTTTTGGAGAGGATGGACCGGCTCGAAAAGCGAACAGAAAAAATTATGCTTAATGGTAAAGTGTTGGTTGGAGAGCTATTGCCAGATATAGATGAAGGATTAGGAGGTTTGGTATCATGATAAAAAACAGAGGTGTGAAGATTACTGTAGGTAATCAGAGCTTGCACACTTTTGATAATTTGAATTTGTATATGTTACCTCCTAAAATCTCTCACCCTGTAAGAAAAACTAAGGAGATTGATATTCCCGGAGCTGACGGTAATATCGACTTAATGCAATTTATACTTGACTATCCGGTGTTTAAAAACAGGACGATTGATATTGAATTCAGAATTTATAATCGTGTCATCTACCACGAAAAGATTGTTTCTAAGGTATCAAATTTTGCGAATGGTAGATATGTAAAGATAATCTTTGACGAATGTCCGGCTTATTATTTTGTTGGCGAATGCACAGTAGGTGCATTAACACATAATGAGGGCTACGGTAATTTTACAATAAGTATAAATGCTAAACCTTATAAGTTGGCTGTGCAGACTGTTGATGAAGATTACTTGTGGGATTCATTCGACTTAGCAAGCGGAATAATTTACAGCAAGGTATTATGTCAGTATGTTGATGGTGAGATAGCAGATGAGATAAGCAATCCTAGCTCACTCTGTGACATACCAATTACCGATAATCAGATAGAAGTAAATGTGCTTAATATGCCTGTATCACCTATAATCACAGTCAAGGGCGATAATTGCATACTTGTCTATGGCAACTCATCCTATACACTGATAGGAAGTCCTGCAGGCAATGCCAACAGTCCGGATGTTAAGTTGCTAAAGGGCAGAAATGTTTTAAGAATAAAACTTGCATCGGGAAGCAGTAATGCTTCGGTAACTCTTAGCTATAGGGACGGTGTATTTTAATGGTAAGACTTGATTTATTTACACCAAATTGGGATGGTAGCTCCTGGACCTATACAACCAAGCTACTACATAAGTCTGACAGCGATACATATGTACTTAACGGTAAATGTACGGTTCAGGATAATTCGGCAGGATCTCTCTCTTTTGTGATTCTGCCAAACAATCCGGCTTATGATGACATCTACATCAGGCGAAGTGAGATAACGCTGACTATTAATGATGTTTGCGTATTCTGTGGATATGTGAGTAAAATTTCTACAGATTTTTATAAGCAAAAAACTGTGCAAGTGACTGGGGTGCTAGACTACCTTAAAGATAGCATTTTGTTGACAAATGAGTATAGACCGCTATTTACGGATAACAAGATGAATTTGTGGCAGTTTTTATACACAGAGCAGTCAGGATCACCGGGAGATGCCGGGTACACAGGCAAGGGCATAATCAGACAACACAACGATATGATGGGCGATTGTCACTGGAAGAAATTTCAGATTGATACACAGACACAGAATATTATAAGCGCTTCCGGCGAAACAAGTATATCTTTTTTAGACGTATACACATCGGATTATGATAAGACGTTGGATTTCTTACAAAAGAAGATTTTTAGCGGACTGAATTGTCATTATAAGGTTATTCCATCGATATCAAATAACATAGTCTATAAAGATATCATAGTCTACACGTCAGATATGGCAATTTTTGAGCATAGCGGTAATGATATCAAACAGATTATGTTTGGTCAGAACCTGACAGATTGCAAATCTACTTTTAGCTCAGACAAGCTTGTCACAGGAATATTCCCAATAGGTAAAGAGGTTGAGGGCGACTTTGAGAGTGTTAAGGACCATTTGACTATCGCCAGCGTGAACAGCGGTAAAAAGTATATAGAGAGTGAAGACTCAGTTGCACTCTATGGCAGAATTTATAGTAGTCAAAAATATACTGACTTCAAAAATGTGTCAGAGGCATCATCTCTCAAAATAAAAGCCAATACAGAGTTACAAAACAATCGCTTTCTGATAGATAGCTTAGAGATAACTGCAGTAGATTTACATTATTTGAGCAACAACAGCGCAGTAACTCAGCTGTATGATGTATTGCACATCAAAAGTGGTGTGCATAAACTTGATACAAATTTAATTTGTACAAAGATTGATTATGATATAAGCGATCTAGGCAACAGCAAACTGTATTTTGGAAAAACAAATAAAAAGCTTAGCACACACCTGAGAGGGTAGGAGGTAAAACTAAATGAAAGATATATCAAATCAAATTGGTGCGATCAACACCAATAAAGAGCTTATTAAAAATGCTCAGTATGGTAAGGACGTGCGAGGTGCGCTCTATCTGATAGCCAATAACCTTGTATCAATAGCAAACTCCTTAAATGGTGATTTGACTACTCATGATAAGGCACTTAGTGCAATAGGTGAGGTTTTAAACGGACTTGACGTGACTATAAAAAATCTTGCATCAAAAACAACTGTAATGCATTTTGATGATACCGACACAGCTAGTCTAACAATCTCAGCCGGCGACTATATGGCAAAGTTAAATCAAAATGGCACAGCGGAATATTATCAAATCAATAATGGTGAGGTAGTTGATGCTCAGGCAATAGAACCGATACGAATCTGTATAGATAACGGAGAGGTTGCATATGTGCCAAGCAATACAGGAGTTATAAATCTACCATTATCCAACTTAGGATTTAGCAAGGGTAAAAATACGCATACATTTATTGATTATAACAATCCAACTATAACTTTAAAAAATGGTGCCCATTACTGTGTTGGCATTAATTCTGCAACTTCGTCAATAACTATAAAACTTAAAAGCGACTTTGTATTTGGCAGTGTTGCTACTGTGGCCTTTTTTGTTGGAGAAAACATAATAAGCACACCAATTACATCGGAACATTACTTGGTTTATAGAGGCGATCACGTGGAAAATGGAACGTGGTTTTTACAAACTCACACAATCTATAAAGTTATTTTTGAAAACATAGGTGGCGAAATTATTATGGTAACAGTAAAGGCAGCTGAAAACATATTTGGATAGAGGGGGTGATTAGATGATTGCAGTTCAAAAAATTGCGCTTGATATTATTAGGAGTAACAAATGCAAAGTAATTAGATCTAAGCAAGGCGACTGCTTGACAAGATTTGCAGAAATCACAGTGACCAAAGAGGGCGAGGTAGTATTTGTACCTAATAATATTACTGTGCTGGTCAATGTAAAGCGTGCAGATGATGCACAGCGCATATATGTTGGCAGTGTGAATGATAATGGTACGGTCCAGATACCTATTAACACCTGGATGAATGAGGTGGCCGGAATAGGTCAGCTGGATATATCTCTGCTTGATGGTGAAACAAAGCTATCAACTATGTATGTGCAATTTGATGTTGATGAGGGAGCTTGTGCTCATATGCAAGATGATGAGGGTGGAGATGTAATCACTCACGTGATTGGCGAGCTTGACAAGAAAATTGATAAAGTAGATGGCATGGGATTATCCTCAAACGATTATACAAACGAAGATAAAGAACTTTTACACTCATTTGAAAGTAATATCAATACTATAAAAGTCAATGGTGAGGAGCAAAAAATAGTTGGCAAGGTCGTTGATATTTGTGTGCCAACTAGAATAAACGAACTTGAAAACGACAGTGATTTTGCAAATCAAGATTATGTTACAAACGAAATATCAAAAGAAGCAAAAGAAAGAATAAGTGCAGATAAAGCTATAAATGAAATACTATCTTCTTTTTCTAAAGAAATAGAACAGAATAAAAAAGATATCACTGATTTACATATAGCAATAACAAACCATCAAAGTGATCTCGAGGATAAACAAGCACAAATTGATGATTTACAACTATACCTTGAGGACGTCCCACAACAAAAAATAATTAAGAATGTAACAATACCAGTCTTAGATTTTGTCGAGGATGACACATTTGAAGATTATCCTTACAGGGCTGATATTAGTATAGATGATGTAAGCGTGGATGACTATGCAAATATTAGTTTTGCGTTAGCTGATGTTCAATCAAAAAATTATGCTTCTATATGCACTACAGATGATGGAAAAATATCAATCTATGCTGTAGAAGCACCATTATCAGATATTACTATACCATTGATTGAGGTGATAAAAGTATGATAGGTAGAACTAATGCGATAGCACAAGCAGGGACAAACACCTTAGATTTATTGTTTCAACAGGAGCTTACAGAATACACAATACCTGAGGGTGTAACAAAGATAAGAGATTATACTTTTATGGATAGTGGAAAAAACGTGTCAGGAACTACACTTTTATTACCGTCAACACTTGAAGAAGTTGGAAAATATGGTTTGGGTTGTGAAGGTACGGCAATAGCAATAGCTAATAATCCACCAAACACCATATTAAATATTCCACCAAACTTAAAGATTTTGAGAGAGGGAGCCTTTTTAAAATGCATTTTTCCTAATGACTGCGTTTTTCCAGAAGGATTAGAGACGATTGAAAAATCAACTCTTTCTAGAACGACAGCTAAAAAAATTAAATTTCCGTCAACGGTCAAACAATATCCTGACCAGGTGGCGATAGAAGTTCACGCGCCAATCGTGGAATTTGTGAGTGGAGCGGAGAGGTTTAATGGTAGAGTGTTTACAACGAGCAATGACATAACAACAATAATCAACATACCAAACACATTAATATACATCCATCCAAGCTTGCGACCTTTTCACGGTTGCTCAAATTTGGAAATAGTTACTTTTGAACAAGGCTTTAATTGCAACAATATGAATTTAAGCGACAGTGCTAAGTTTAGTAGTGAAACAATAGTAAACTGGCTTGAAGCACTTGCCGATAGAACAGGGCAAGACACATATACGATGACAATAGGCACAACAAATTTGGAAAAACTACTCCCAGAGGATATAGCAATAGCAACATCTAAAAACTGGACTTTAGCATAAAAGGAGATGAAATAAAATGGTAGAAACAAAAGAAACTGTAATTTTAAGAAAGCTTGAAGCATCTGAGGGTATGGAGATCACAGATATCGCAACAGAAACTTTAAGAACAAAACTGCTATATCTTGGCTGTGAGGATAGCCCAAACAACTACAAGGAAATTCCAGAGGGAACACCTGTTCCGGAAGAAATAACAGAAATGGAGGGACAAGCAGATGATTAACTACAGCTTTAAAGATTTTTTAGTTTTTATAATTGGTTGTATTGGAGGTGCAATATCAACAGTATTCGGAGGTTGGACACAAGGCATGACGGCACTAATAATAATGATGGCTATTGATTACATAACAGGACTATTAGTCGCTGGGGTATTTAAAAAATCACCCAAAACAAAAACAGGAGCTTTGCAATCTAAGGCCGGGCTAAAAGGCTTGTGCAAAAAAGGTGCAATGTTGTTAATGGTGCTTGTAGCCGCCCAGCTTGATATAGTATTATCAACAACCTTTGTAAAGGATGCTGCGGTAATTGGATTTATGTCTAATGAAATGATTTCAATCGTGGAAAACATTGGATTAATGGGCGTGCCAATACCAAAAAAAATAATAAAGGCTATCGACTTATTGAAGCAGAAAGAGGATGGAAAGAATGAAAGTAAATAAAAAGATACGATATGCTACAAAAAATCTGTGCTACAAGGCGGCGGAAAAGATAACACCAAAAGGCATAATGATACATAGCACAGCTTGCCCCGGTGTGATGGCTGACAGATTTGCAACAGCATTTAACCAGCCTATGCCAAATGGCTGTGAGGTGTGTTGTCACGGCTTTTTAGATCCTGATGTATATATACAAATATTACCTTACCACTATAACGGTTGGCACGCAGGCGGTAGTGCAAACAATAGCTATATTGGTATAGAGCTGTGTGAACCTTATAAGTATAGCGATAAGAATTATTTTGATAAAATAAAGAAGTGTGCAATAAGTCTGTGCGCTGATTTATGCCAACAGTATGATATATCAGTATCAAAGATAACAACTCACTGCGAGGGCTACCAAAATGGCATAGCAAGCAATCATAGCGATATAGACCACTGGTGGAAGAAATATCACAATTACACAATATCAAACTTTAGAAAAGATGTTAAAAAAGAATTGGAGGAGCGTAGAATGGCAACTAAATATGTAAAAGGTGACAGCTGTATTGGTTTACTAGGAATTAAAGAACAACTAATTATGTTGTATAAGGCTAAGGTTATTAAAGCTAAGGTGGCAGAGGATAAGGGCTTTGGTGACGGCACTCTGAACGCCATAAAAGAGGTCCAGAAGCTTTCAGGGTTAAAGGTCACAGGAGAGATTGACGAAACAACTGTCAAAGCTGTTGCTAAGCTTGTAAATTCACAGCCAAAGTTATTAGCTGACAGTGGTGATGTAAACGCTGATGGCAAGGTAAACATGGAGGATGTGACAACCTTGCAACAGAAGATTGCAGGGCTTAAATAAGTAAAATATTAAAACCGCTCGGGCAGAATTTGAAATCTGTTCGGGCGGTTTTAAAAAATTATAAGGTGTATCTTTTTGATGATGCTACAAAAGTCATAGCACCTAAAGAGTGGGCATGATATTTAAATATATTTACAAGGGTAGCGCTATAAGCGTTGCCCTTTTTTATAGTTTTCGTAATTTTACGAAGAAATATGGGGAAATTATTTTTGTCTAAAAACTGTGCATTTTTTGTGACAAGAACTCGATTGAATGCTAATTGAATGCAACGACAAAGAATTTATACATAAACTGAACGTATACTCAATTTTATAAAAATATAAAAAAACAACGTATAGCCCAAGTTTTTAGTACTTTGACTATACGTTGGATTGCATTTCAAAAATGCCTTTTTGGTGCTGGTGGCCGGACTTGAACCGGCACGATATCGCTACCGAGGGATTTTAAGTCCCTTGTGTCTGCCTATTCCACCACACCAGCATATGCAGATGCTTCGTTAAAAGCATCACAACATTTGGTATTTTATCACGTTGTCGATAAAAAATCAAGAGTTTTTATGAAAATAAAATTAGGAAAGCACGTTTGGTGCCACTGCGTTTAAAATATTAGTCCACCAATATACCATATCAGAATAAAGAAAGAATGAATAAACGCAAAGTAAAACGCTGGTTATAGAGCATATTAAGCCTATGGTAGCAGGCTTGTTCTTTTGCACAGTAGCATGAGATATGCAAGAGGTATAAATGCCGATAATGCCAAAAATCATTCCTGCGAATACCAAACCGGCAGTTACAGAACGACTCAAAACACCTGTTAAATCCATTACTACACACGCACTGCTAAAAGCAACTGTAAGTATGATAGAAAGAATACCTAAAACTAAAGCTAAACCACTGTATGATTTTACTTTCTTACTATCTGTTGTGCTCATAATAAAACTCCTTAACTATATACAAAATAAATCACAAGGGTATTATATAACAAAACTCAAACTAATGTCAATAAATATTAAAAAAATGTAAGCATTGAATATAATTTATTCAAAGCCACCATTCACACCGATGATCTGCCCTGTGACAAAATCAGATTCATGTGATGCAAGGAAAAGCGCAACCTTTGCAATGTCAAATCCTGTGCCAAGTCTGCCACATGGAGTACGCTCTATCAGCTTGTTTAATTCATCTTCATCAAACTCTGACAACATATCGGTGTCTATACAGCCGGGTGCTATACAATTCACATTTATGCCGGCAGAGGCGTATTCTTTCGAGAGTGCCTTGGTAAGACCAATAATTGCTGCCTTTGTGACAGAATAATGTGTTTCGCAAGAGGCGCCCCGCTCGCCCCATATGGACGAGATATTTATAATTCTACCTTTTCCGTGTCTTAGCATATGTGGAATCACTTCACGACAGCAGTATATCGCACCGCTTAGGTTTACCCCACAAATTTTTTCCCATTCTTTGCAGGTTACATCGGTGAAAACCTTGTGCATTGATATGCCCGCATTGTTTATGAGCACATCTATTCTGCCAAAGTCGTGATAAACCCTCTTCACCAAATCTGCCACCTGCTGATATGATGAAACATCAGCCTGGTATATCTCTGCTGTGCCACCGTTGAGGATAATATCGTCTTTTAGCTTGTTGGCGTCCGAATCGCTGGTGTTATAGTTTATTGCAATATTATATCCCTTTTGGGCAAATATTATAGAGCAGATTTTGCCTATTCCTCGTGATGCGCCTGTAATTAAAACTGTTTTTTTCATAAGCTGTCCTTTATTAAAAAGATTATTTACACAGACATCTTTTAATTTCTAGATACTTTTTTATCATTTCCACACAGCCATCTTCTCCCAAAGAGGCACTATTGAGGCAGAGATCATAGTTCTTAGGGTCTCCCCATTTTTGTGAGGTGTAAAAGCTATAATAATTAGCACGTGTTTTATCTGTTTTGTTTATGGTGCTTTCGGCTTCGTGTGGCTCTATTTCATAGGTATCACACACACGCTCTCTGCGATATTCCATATCAGCATAGATGAAAACCCTTACAATATTCGGTCTGTCCTTGAGAATATAGTCGCCACAGCGTCCGATGATAACGCATGGACCTTCGTTTGCGATATCATTTATAACTTTGTGCTGTGCTATATAAAGCCTGTCATTGTCGGGCATAGTGTTTATAGGAGAAAAGGTGTTGCCTATGTTGTATATGCCCATTGATAAAGCATAGAGCAGACTATTTACAGCACGTTCGTCTACGTTGGCAAACACATTTGGGTTTACACCGGAATCCTTGACTGCCTTTGTGATAAGCTCTCGATCATATGATGGTATGTCAAGCTCTTTTGCCAGCTTTTCGCCGATCTTTCTTCCGCCACTTCCAAATTGTCTGGCGATTGTTATCACACAATTTTTCATAAATATGCCCCTTTCACAATTTTTTCATAAATATAAATATTCAGGAAATAATTTATTTATATGTTTAATGTTTCAACCTCTTATTAATTATATCACAAAAAATAAGAATTTTAAATCATTTTTTTATTTTTGAAAAGTAAAATAGCTTATGAAGAAGATATCATTCAAAAGTAAATATATACGCAGGGTTCGTGCTGTGGCGTTGTCGTTGCCGATAATATTCATTTTTGGGGCTGTCGGTGCGTTTAGTCTGGGGCTTGGTGCGTTGCTCACAGCGGTCGCAGTCACCATATTATCAGTATATGTGTATTTTTATGTGCCGTTACTATACAATTCGTTTGGTTATGAGCTAAACGAAGATGAGATCGTGATAAAAAGAGGAGTGCTGTTTGAGCAAAGCATAAAAGCAAGATTTTCTAAGGTGCAATATTATGAGCTGTCTAGCACGCCATTGCAAAATATATTCGGTCTAAAAAGTATTAGGATATATCTCTGTGGAAGTGTGATCATTATGCCACACATGAATTATCCTGATGCAAAGGCGATAGCAGGTGCTATACAGCGTAACAAAGAAAAGATGAAAGACACCACCACATAACAGAAAAGGGCTAAGAGCATGGATAAGAAAAAGAGAGTGCATCCCTACACATCAGCGATTTATCTTAAAAAATTTTTATTTTTTATTATAGTGCCCGCTGTGCAGACATTAATTTTCAGAAAGATAAACAATGTATATTCTATATTAAACCTAATATTTTGCTTAGTCGTGATACTATATGCAGTTATAAGGGCGTATTTTGAGAGTTGCTCAATCTATGACGACACTATCAGCATCACAAGGGGACTAATAGTGAGAACCAGCATACAGCTCCCGATATCGAGCATAGACTCTATCACGATATATAAAGGACTTTTCAGTGGTAAGCTATTTGGAGTGTGCAGATTTTTTGCAGATGTGCCGTCGCTAAGTCGCAAGATGAATACGGCTGTCTATGTAAGCCATGGCAGGGCAAAGGAGATAGTGGAATGTCTTGCAAAAAAAGATAATAAAGTGAAAATTTACTCAGCAAAAAAATTTAAAACACTTTTTATGGCGGTACTGTGGTCCAATTCGCTCACGGGTTTCCTGATATTAATGCCATTTATGAGTAATATAAACAAACTATTTGGCGAAAACTCATTAAACGAAATATACGAGGATATCAGCATCACAAAATATCTAATATACATTGGTTTTCCGCCTGTAGCGGCTACAGTGACTAATATACTGCTAATCTGTTGGGGCTTTTCGGTGGTGCTTCATCTGGGACGATATCTTATTTTTAACGTGGAAAAAAACGAAAGCTTAATCTACATTAACAGAGGCTTTTTCAGCCGAGCCACATTTATCACAGGAGAAGAAAGCGTGAACGCTATTTCCATTAGGCAAAACATATCTATGATGCCATTCAGACTATATAGCGCCTATATCCATACCATCAGCACAGAAAAAACCAAGGGTGATAAAAGCCTGCTCATCTCACCCGAAAGACGAAAAAACACCATGGGCATCATCACCAGAATTATGAACTATGATGCATTTAGCGGGAAAGGCAAAGTAAAACCGCCGAGTAGTGCCCAGGCATCGTATATCTATTTTCCATTTTGTATAATGTCAGTTGGTGCTCTATTAGCATTTACTTTGATTTATTTTGGGGCTGATACAAAGCTGATATTTATATTTTTTATATTTACAATGCCTGTTATTCTCGTATGGATAGTGTTCAGATTAATAGCGTTTGGCAAGGTTTCTTTCTCATATGGTGATGAGGGCATCACTATTACAAACTACACGGGGCTTTCTTTCAACGAAAACCTGATACCACTCAAAAAACTGCAAAAGCTTGAGATTACACAAAGCATTTTTCAAAAAATAAACGGGCGTTGCAATATCGTTGCGTATCTCTATTCTGAAAATAATATGAGGCTAAAAATAAAACAGATATCCCTCGACAGTGCAAAGAATATCTGTAATAATTTGTATCACATTAGCGTATAGTGTCGCTGATAACCTCATCAAGTAACCCCGTATCTCTGAGAGAAAGGCACTCTTCGTCAGCTACTATAATATGGTCTATGAGCGTTATTCCCACTAGATTAAGCGCAGAGTATAGTTTTATGGTGCATTGCATATCTGATTCAGACGGCAGGGGATTGCCACTGGGATGATTGTGGGCAAGCACAGCCTTGGTCGCTTTCTTCTCACAGGCAAGGCTTACAATCCTTGGTATGCTTATATCTACACCCTTTATACCACCTTTATTTATAACATCGCAGAAGATTTCTTTGCCTTTCTTATCTATTAACAGAAGCACAGAGCGTTCGGTTGTAGTGCCGATAAATTTGCTTGCCATTATATCCATCAGCTTGTTATCGTCCACCTGCTGACCATTTTGCGACTTATCGTTGTAAATCCTGCATACATCGGGTATCATTTTCAAAAAGACAGCACCACTGCGGGATATTCCCTTTTCTTCTAGAATATCTATTGGCGTTTCACATATAGAGGAAAAGGAATTAAAGGCTCTTTCTAACTTCTTGGCTACAGCTGGTGCATCACTTCGTGGCTGTGCATAAGACATCACAAGCTCTAAAATTTCGGTGTTGTCATAGCTGTTTATAATATCAGAGGAATACTTTTTCCTCAGTGATTCTATGTATTCTTTATTTTCGTCCATATTGTATACCCAACCATCATTAAAACTAGTGCCATCTTAAAAACTAGTGTGAATTTTATCACAAAATAACACGCTCTGTCAAACAACGGTTGCTGTTTTCTTTACCACATCAGAGAGTGTGATTATACCAAGTATATTGGGCAATGCCATAAGGCCATTTAGATTAGAGGCTATTACCCATGCCAGCTCAGGTGAAGTGACAGCCCCAACAATGGTAAAGAGAACATACAAAACCCGAAAAACAGGTATCGACTTGCCGGAAAAAACATATTCTACCGCTTTTTCTCCACAACAACACCAGCCGATTATCGTCGTGAAGGAAAACAATATTATGCATATGCTGAGCAAAAGTGAAGCTATATTATCGCTCATAACGCTGCTAAAAGAGCTTTCTACGAGCTTATAAGGCTCAAAGCTTTTTACAGATGATGAAAGCATTTTGTTGTAAGCACCGCTGGTGAGTATAGTAAATGCTGTAAGTGTGCATATTACTACAGTGTCAAAGAACACCTGAAAAATGCTCCACATACCCTGTTTTAATGCGCTTTCCACTTCGGATGATGCATAAATAAGCGGTGCTGTGCCAAGCCCTGCCTCGTTGGAAGATAGCCCACGCTGAAAACCTATAGAAATAGTTTTTGCTAACGCCATACCCGAAAAACCGCCCACAGCGGAATCGAATCCCCATGCGGATTTTATAATAGTCAGCAGTGATGGAATTATCATATCATAATTGGCAATAATCACATAAAGACAGCCTGATATATAGATTATTGTCATAGCAGGCACCAGCTTCTCTGTGATGCTGCCAATCCTGCTGATACCGCCCACAATGATTACAAATGATATTGCCGATACCACTAATCCGGTGATAAGTGGTGGCACGTTAAATTTGCTGTCTGCCGCCGAAGCAATTGAGTTTATCTGCACCATATTGCCCGTGCCAAAGGCTGAAATCATACAGAACACTGCAAACATCATAGCACAGCACTTGCCTGCAATTGGTGCAGAGTTAAAGGCTTTTTTAAGATACACCATTGTGCCACCATGCATTTTTCCTTCCTTGTCGGTGTATCTGAATTTTATGTTGATAACGTTCTCAGCAAATGCAATTATCATGCCTATAAAAGCTGACACCCACATCCAAAATACAGCTCCGGCGCCACCCATTATCAGCGCAGTGGCTACGCCGATTATGTTGCCTGTGCCTATTGTAGATGCCAGCGCAGTGGTTAGCGCCTGAAAGGGAGATATCCTGTTTTTATCTTGAGCTTTTTGTCTGTTCTTTTTTAGTGAGAATATTGTGTTTTTGAGCACATAAGGAAATCGTCTAACCTGAAAGAACCTCGTGTTAATCGAGAAGTAAATACCTGCAAAGGTGAGCAGAACTATCATAGGCAACCCCCATATGACGGCATTTAATTTGTTGCTTATGATGTTCAGCAGGGAATATAGGTCTGTACAAGAAAATAAATTTTTCATATAGGTATATTAATTAGTGTCAATTCGTGACATCGTGATGGTGTTGTCGCCATAGCTTACTTTGCAGGTGCTTCCGTCCAGCTCGTAGTCAAAGCTGATAGAATATGACATAGCGGTATCGGTGATAGTGATTTGCTTCTCGGTTATGGAATATATTCCGTTTAGCTCTAGACTTTTTTTACCATTGTCATAGACGATAAAGGTTGCGTTGTCATCATCAAAAGACAAATCAGCGGACAATCCATAATCGCCCTCATAATGCCAGCTGTACATTGTAAATTCGTCAGACTCATTGGTAACGATCTGCTTTTTTGAGCATCCACACATTATGATCATTGCAATCGAGAGCAAAATGCATATGATTTTGTTCATAAAAATCAGCCTTTCATCAATCAAATACTAAAAAATATGCCCATGCTATCAAAAATATAACAAACAAATCCATTTTATGCCTTACTTTGTGACATACTAAAGGTTATAAATGCAATAATGCTTATTTGGAATATTTGCACAAAATAACAATGACAAAAATATTAATATTAACTAAAAAACTCTTGACTTTTACCAATTGTTGGTACTATAATTGTTAGCAAGCTAACTTTTGGAGGTGCCTATGGAAAATAGTATTATCCACGAAGTGAAAATCGCCTCAAATGTGATAAAAAGAAGCATTGATGCCAAGCTTACGCAGAATGGGAGCTACGCTGACATCACCGGTTCTCAGTGTAAAATATTGAGCTATCTTGCAAAGTCTGGTGATAAAGATGTGTTTCAGAGAGATATAGAGAAAGATTTTTCTATCAGACGTAGCACAGCCACACAGATATTGCAATCAATGGAAAAAAACGGACTTATTGTGCGTATGTCGTCACAATCAGATGCAAGGCTAAAAAAATTAATGCTCACCGAAAAGGCACAAAAAATACGTGAGGATATGGAAAAAATAATTTCCGAAACCGAAATGCAAGCGCAAAAAGGCCTCACAGCAGAAGAAAAAGAATGTTTTTTTAATGTAATAAGCAAGATAAAAGACAATCTGTCATGGTAACAGGAGGAAGATAATAAAATGATAAAAAAACTGGCAAAATCAATTAGAGAATACAAACTGGTGTCTATCCTTTCGCCACTATGCATGGTGGGAGAGGCAGCAATGGAAACCCTGTTGCCATTTATACTAGCCAAGCTTGTTAATCAAATTCAGGCAGGATGCTCACTTGAAGAGATAGGAAGATATGGCATATTGCTGGTAGCTATGGCAGTTGTATCGCTGATGTTTGGAGGACTTGGGGGATTGGTGTCTTCTAAGGCATCCAGCGGATTTGCTAAGAACTTAAGGCACGATATATTTAGTCGTGTGCAGTCATTCTCATTTGAGAATATAGACAAATTCTCCACAGCATCGCTTGTAACCCGTATGACCACAGATGTCAGCAATGTTCAGATGTCTTATATGGTGATAATAAGGCTTGCAATTCGTGCGCCATTGATGCTGATATTCTCCATTATTATGGCAGCATATATGGGTGGAAAGCTTTCGGCTATGTTCGCTATCATCATACCAATACTTGCATTTGGATTTGTTGTTATCGGTGTCAAAGCATTGCCATCGTTTAAGCGTGTTTTCAAAAAATATGACAAGCTAAACGAGTCTATAGAAGAAAATGTTATGGCTATGCGTGCTGTTAAGGCATTTAACCGTGAAGACTATGAAAAGGCAAAGTTCAAAAAATCTGCTGATGATATCTGCAAGGATTTCACACGTGCTGAGAGAATAGTAGCTTGCACAGCACCGCTGTTTCAAGCTTGTATGTACGCTGTTATGGTAGTAGTGCTTCTGTTAGGTTCTAAGATAATAGTAGAGTCTATGGGCGCAGAAATGAACGTAGGCCAGATGTCTGCTATGGTTACTTATGGATTTATGATATTGATGTCGCTCAATATGCTATCAATGATTTATGTGATGATAACTATGTCTGCTGAGTCTGCACGCCGTATAGCAGAGGTGCTTGATGAGGAGCCTTCTCTCAGCAATCCAAAGTCGCCGGTGTATGATGTTAAAGATGGCTCGATAGACTTTAACAATGTGAGCTTCAAGTATTCCAAAAAAGCAAAGTCTTATGCATTGGCTGATGTTAATCTGCATATCAAGTCAGGCGAAACAGTGGGAATATTGGGCTCGACCGGTTCTTCTAAGACCACATTGATTCAGCTTATATCAAGACTATATGATGTCACCGACGGCGAAGTGCTGGTGGGCGGAGTCAATGTGCGTGACTATGATATGGAAACCTTAAGAAATCAGGTTTCGGTAGTATTGCAAAAAAATCAGCTCTTTGCAGGCACTATCAGAGATAACCTCAAATGGGGCAACCTGGATGCAACTGATGATGAAATTAAAGAGGCTTGCAAACTTGCTTGTGCTGATGAGTTTATTTCTACCTTCCCTGATGGATACGACACATGGATAGAGCAAGGAGGAGCCAATGTTTCAGGCGGACAAAAGCAACGTCTGTGCATAGCCAGAGCATTGCTCAAAAAGCCAAAGATTCTTATCTTAGATGACTCTACCAGTGCTGTTGATATGAAGACAGATGCTATCATCAGAAGTAGCTTTGAAAAATATATTCCGGAAACAACAAAGATAATAATAGCCCAGCGTGTGGCATCTGTGCAGGATGCAGACAAAATTATTATTATGAATTCGGGCAGAATAGAGGCTGTTGGCACTCATGAAGAACTGCTAAAAACCAACGATATATATCGTGAAACATACGAGCAACAAACAAACGGAGGTGAAGACGATGAGCAAAAATAAAAAGGCTACTGCTCCAATGGGCAACAA
This sequence comes from Clostridiaceae bacterium, assembly GCA_016296885.1. GTDB lineage: Bacteria > Bacillota > Clostridia > Oscillospirales > Acutalibacteraceae > JAEEHZ01. The sequence goes on from JAEDHT010000020.1 coordinate 32,127, forward strand.
TATGCACAAACCTCCCAAAGCCAAAAAAGGCACAATGGGCAGAATAATAAAAACACTTTTTGAATTTTATCCTCGTCTTATGCCTATCACAATAATATGCATTATATTTTCTGCAATTGTGTCGGCTATGCCTGCGCTCTTTTTGCAACAGGTTACCCAAGTAGTAGAAAATTGCTTTAGACAAGGCGATTGGGAAGCCGCAAAAGCTCAGATAGTGCCTAAGGTTATGATACTTGTAGGGCTTTATGTTTTGTCGGTTGTATCTGTAGCGCTTTTTAATCAGCTTATGGCATATATCACACAGGGATATTTGAACAAGATGCGCCAAAAGATTTTCAACGGTATGCAAAATCTTCCTATACGCTATTTTGACACCACTAAGCATGGCGATATTATGAGTCATTACACAAATGATATTGACACTATAAGACAGCTCATTTCACAAGGCTTGCCTGTGCTATTACAGGCATCTGTTGTGGTTATATCTGTGCTTTTCATTATGCTGTATTTCAGCGTGTGGATGACGCTTCTTGTGCTTTTGGGCGTGGTGGCTATGATGTTTGTTTCTAAGAAGATAGGCGGTGGCTCTGCCAAGTATTTTATACGTCAGCAGAAAGCAGTGGGTAAGACCGAAGGCTTTGTTCAGGAAATGATGAACGGTCAAAAGGTAATAAAGGTGTTTTGTCATGAAAAAGAAAGCCAAAAGGACTTTGACGAAATCAACGAAGCACTCTTTCAAGATAGCTACAAGGCTCATGCCTATTCAAGCACACTTGGACCTATCATAATGAATATAGGCAATATTCTATATGTTTTTGTGGCACTTTTTGGCGGTGTGTTGCTTACACTCAATGTGCCAAACCTAAGCATATCAGGTATGGCATTTGGCGTTAGTATAATTGTGCCATTTCTCAATATGACAAAGCAGTTCACAGGAAATATCAATCAGCTATCACAGCAGATAAACTCAGTAGTAATGGCACTTGCCGGTGCAGACCGAATTTTCACACTGATGGATCAGGAGCCTGAAGCAGACGAAGGCTATGTTACCCTTGTTAATGCGATTATAGACGAAAACGGCAACATCACCGAAACCGATAAACACACAGGCACATGGGCATGGAAGCATCCACACAGTGATGGTACGCTCACCTATACTAAGCTTGCCGGTGATATCGTATTTGATGATGTAGACTTTGGCTACACAGAAAACAAGATTATTCTTCACAATATCTCGCTATATGCTGATCCGGGCAACAAAATCGCATTTGTAGGTGCTACAGGTGCAGGTAAAACCACTATCACAAATCTTATAAACAGATTTTATGATATCGAGGATGGCAAGATAAGATACGACGGCATAAATATCAATAAGATAAAAAAGGCAGACCTCAGACGTTCTCTGGGTATCGTGCTGCAGGAGGTTAACCTCTTTACCGGCACGGTTATGGACAATATCAAGTATGGTAACCCTGATGCTACAGACGAGCAGGTATATGAGGCAGCAAGGCTTGCAAATGCCGATGACTTTATCAGACGTTTGCCAAATGGCTATGACACAATGCTCACAGCCAACGGAAGCAACCTTTCGCAAGGTCAGCGCCAGCTGATATCTATCGCCAGAGCTGCCATAGCAGATCCGCCTGTTATGATACTTGATGAAGCAACATCATCTATCGACACACGCACCGAGAGTTTAGTGCAAAAGGGTATGGATGGATTGATGAAAGGCAGAACAGTTTTTGTAATAGCTCACCGTCTCTCCACTGTTAAAAACTCTGATGTAATTATGGTGCTGGAGAAAGGTAGAATAATTGAGCGTGGCACTCACGATATGCTGATACAACAAAAAGGTAAGTATTATCAGCTATATACAGGTGCCTTTGAGTTGGAATAATAGAATATAATATTAGATCTCACAAAATCAGCCCGACTAAGCTTGCAAAAAGCCTTGTCGGGCAGTATTTTTGGTAAACTAAAAATTTGAATTGCACTACAATGGAATAATTTGTTTAAGGATGTTATAGTAATATAATCATACATATTTTCTCACCAACACCATAATGCGACAGCTCCTTGAACAATTGTCTGAATTATATTAAATATTGTGTTAAAATGCTCTAATTCAGATAAGGTTCTACTCCCAAAATCGTAAAAGTGTGATATAATAGAAGAATGGAAACAA
>JAEDHT010000049.1 GCA_016296885.1 Clostridiaceae bacterium
AAAAGCGTGTCTTTTTTTCAACGAAATAAATCCCTTACGGTATTTGTGAAATACGCTTCGCGTGTGAAATATTTCCTTGCAATGTGAAATGCCTGCGGGCGTGGGTGGATTTATTTCATTTCACTTGATGCGGAAGCATCAAATTTCACAATTTACAACGTGAATTATTTCACATTTGTCGTTAGGCAAATATTTCACTTAAATCTAATTATTTAATTTAGTTTTTTCTGCTAGTAATTATAATGAATATACTATTTCAGATAATTCTATTCTAAATAATGAGGTGAATAAAATGGATTTGTTAGAATTTTTAAAAAGTAATATTTCAACTGATAATACGTTAGATGAAATCATCAATGTGTTTGATGAAATGTGCAAAACTCCTATTGAGGAAGACCTTTTGATAAACGAATATGGTGTCTATGATTTTACAGGAGAAGATTTGTTTTACTATGATCTAGTTAGACAATATCCTGATGGAGATGATGAGTATTATCAACTGCGAGTAAGAATTATATTTTCTCCTGATGAAGAAAATCGCCATCTTGAAGATACCTTGTGGAGCGATGATACCGAAGAAAACTTCTTTGACTATATACGCAAATCAAATGGATATGATTATGCAAAAAATCATAAGATCAAGTCTATCGATATAGAAATAGATCAGACTTGATATTTCTACACACAATAATTGAAAGTCCCGTTCGTATAGATGAATGGGACTTTTTCTTGTAAGTCGTCCTTTACGACAAGGCACCCTTGGCACAGGAAATCCGCACCAAGCTTACTTGGCTCCCTCTTATGAGGAATCTGGTTGAGCGTTAGCGAAACTGAGGGAGAGAAAATATTGCTTTTTGCAGAATTTTTATTTTTTCTCTCCCTCCGTCTTTTGCTTCGCAAAATCCACCTCCCTCATCAGATGGAGGCTACCTTTTGCACCAAGTTTAATGAAAAGATGAAATCTCTTTTTCTGACAACAAGATTGGAAAACGCGGATTTGCACGGCGTGAATTGCAAATCCGCGTTAATTTATGCAAGTCACAAATGACATAGCAAAGCCTGATAAAAAGCTCAAAAGTCTGCACCGAGCATCGAAAAAAGCAATTCTTTGCAGGTGGTTGACTGCAAAGAATTGCTTGCCACGTCAGACATAACCTGCCATCGAGCAGCAAAATATATATTTCGTCTAATTTACTCACGGATTCGCTTTCTTTTTGCTTACTTTTTCTTTCTCGCGAAAGAAAAAGTAAGTTAATCGAAGGCTTTCTCCATTTCACGACGAAGTCGAATGATAATTTTCTTTTCAAGGCGAGAAATATATGATTGAGAGATGTTAAGCTCGGTGGCAACGTCCTTTTGGGTATGCTCTTTCTTTCCATTCAGACCAAAACGAAGCTCCATTATCTCTCGCTCCCTCTTTGGCAAATGCGAAACACAAAGCAACAAAGCGGAACATTCTGCCTCCTGCTCTATGCCCTTGTTTACCTCGTTTTTGTCACTTCCAAGAATATCAGAAAGCAAAAGCTCGTTTCCATCCCAATCCACATTTAACGGTTCATCTAAGGAAATCTCGTTTTTTCGCTGTGAGTTTTTGCGTAAGAACATAAGAATCTCGTTTTCTATGCAACGTGAAGCATATGTAGCGAGCTTGATGTTTTTGTCAGGGCAAAAAGTATTCACTGCCTTTATAAGACCTATCGTCCCTATGGATATAAGATCCTCTATGTTGCTGGCAGACGAATCAAATTTCTTTGCTATGTAAACCACAAGCCTTAAATTATGAGTTATCAGCAATTCCTTGGCATCAGAATCACCATCTTTTAGTTTTTCCAGAGCCTCATTCTCCTGAGCAGTGCTAAGCGGAGGAGGAAGATTCTCCGGACCATAAACATAATATACCTCGTCTGTAAAATGAAGTCTTATCTTTTGTATAAGGCTTTTTATTTTTTCTACAATCCACATAATCATTCTCTCCTTAATGTTTATATTGTTGTTTTAACCATTCAGATACTCCGCCAATTCACAGCTAATCAACGCATCTGCTCCCGATGGCGAAATATCGTTTGTCGATATTGCTATGTATACCTCTATCGGCACTGGCCTGCCATCAAGCGTGAGATTTTCTATTCGCACACCCTGAAGCATACCTGCTCCGCTTAATGTTTTAAACGGAATCATACGAACCTTTGACTTCTCTGCATTCTCTATTATGCTTGCATCTATAGCATTTTTAGCAATGATGATAACAGGCTTCTGAGAAAAAGGCTCTTTCAGGGTGTTCCCACTGTCAAGCTTGCCAAAAAGCTCAAAGTTCTTGCCATAGATTTCAAAACCCACCTTGCAGTAAAACGACTCAGGCAAACGTTTTTGGCTTATCTTCTCTACAATATAAATAAATATGTAACAAACAGTAGTGAGTGCTATTAGAACAAACGGCGATATGTCGAAATACACCACACCATTATTAATATATAATATCTGTGAAAATATCGTACTGCACAGAAAATATACCACTCCACACATAGCAAATGTAATTAATAAAAACACTCCGCATAGTCTTACAAAAACCTTTGGCGGTCGCCTCAGGCTTGCAGAAAACACCACAACCGCACCCACCGCAAACTTAAGCGGAACCGCAAGCACTGCCGGCAACTCCGGCAACAAAATAACCAGCGATAGCACCGCACCAACCATCGCACCACGCAACAGTGCCAATTTCGTTGTAGCGCACTTCACATATTTGAAGCTAAGCGAAAGTATAAAATAATTAATTATCAGATTTACGCAAATGAGCACATCTATGTAAACAGTAACTTTCATAACCATACCCCTATGCCCTTTTGATATACTGATTATCCCATTTTGCCCATGCTTATTATGTCAAAAACAACCGAAAAATTTATAAAAAAAACCGACATCAAGCGCCATGATATAATCACAATGCATGATGTCGGATATTTATATATGTTTATATGTTACAGATTTTTAGCGAGGTTGATATTTTTATAATAATCGTCCTCTGTAACCTCTTTAATCAACTTTAACTGCTCCGGGAACTTGATAGGATCATTCTCGTCGCTCAACTCTATCTCAACAATAGCCTTGTCATCCCAGAAAGGATACACGTCTATTTCGAAATACTGATTTTCAAAGGTAAGACAATATCTTGTCTTTCTGATCTGCTTCATTGATGTGTCAGCGTTCATCAAAAGTCTAAGATATTCACTTTCAGAAAGCCTGCGTTCCACCTCAATACGTTTCACATCGTTAACACGATATTTTGTGGTTTGAAAATATATGTAATGACCATCGACGCCTCTCTGGCGAACTCTTACCTCATCGTCATTATCAGTCTTTAAGTAAGTCTGAATAATTTCTATTCTCTGACAGTTAGCTTGGCTCTCAAGCCACTCAATGTCAGGATATTCTATAAGGAACTTGCGTTCTATTTCGTATGGCTTAGTTGTTCCTATAAATGATGATATCTCCTGAAGCAGACGTCTCATCTTCTTTTCAAAATCGGTTGCGTTGTCAATGATTCTAAAATGAGGATGACCTGTCCATGCAGAAATCAGCTTGGTGTCAAGCTCTACAGCTTCGTCTATACTCTCGATACGAGCCTTATTGTTATCAGTGGTGTAAAACTCCTTAGCACCCTTAGCAGCTGTAACAAGATGAAAAACAGCATCATAATTGTCACGAAGCTGAACCTCGTTACCACCCACAAAGTCCATAACCTTGTCAAACTCATCCTGAGTCATATACACCTTGTTGTCGATAACACCACGGTCGCATACAATAAGAATTTTTTCGCTAGGCATACTCTTGGCAGCCTGCTCAAAAATACGTTCTTTTTCTATTTGTAGCTTAACCTGACATTTTTGATAGTCAAGATTGCTACCGCAGGTCCACGGTGCCACACCGCCGGTTATAAGCCCTGTAGCGGTTTCGGGGACAAACAAAACGGTATAGCCCTGCTGTGAGAAGGCATTCTGAATCCAGCTCATCGCTGTTGTCTTGCCTGCACAAGGACCACCTGTTATAACTATTTTGGTAATTGCCATAAGGAATTCCCCCATATTGTAAAGTGCGCACCAATGCGATTTTTCACACCTGCCGTTCTATTATATCAAAACAATATCCTTTTTGCAAGGACTAATATAATCTTTAGACATAAAATGTTAAAAAAATATCAAATTATTTATTCATGCAAATCAAAAAGCCAAACGAAAACGATAATTTTGGACTTTAATAATGTAAGTGTTATGATATTTTGTGCTTATAAAAAATTTATTATATATTCACAAATTTTTTGTCCGAAAAGTTGTTTCTCAATTGTTTATATAGTATACTAACAATAGAATACTGACAATAAAAACCGCCACGCCCAAACTCAGGCAATCCTGCGATAGTCTAAAAATTCTTTTTCAAAGGAGCGATGATTTATGAAAAGAAAAATATTAATTACAATGTCACTTATGCTTGTGGCTAGTATGCTCTTATCTTTTGGTGCATATGCAACTGAGAAAGGCAGTGGAAAACCATCTGCCACCCTTGCGACTATTCAGAGTGAGCCTGAAGATACCGGCACAGATAGCAATCCTGCTACTGATAGCGATACTATCACTGACAGCGAACCTGCCACTGACAGCGAACCTTTTACCGATGACGAACCGGATAGCGACTATGATCCATATTACGGTGATGTTTGTGATCATTATTATCCACACACAGCCGAAGGCTGGAGAGAATATATTAAAGCTTTCTGCGAATTTATATTAGAACACTATAATAATGATCAACCAACAGAGGACATCTGCTCGGGCTTTAGTCAACTAATGGCAATTATGGCACAAGAGTATCTGAATAATAAGAGCCTGCTTAATTCCATGAGTTCAGCCAAACTGAGTGACGTATATTCAAGTCTAAAAAGTGATATGTTAACTCTTAGATTAAGTGTATGCAACGAGCTTGTGGAGCTTGGATTAAAGGAAAGCAACGAGCATGGATATTTCGACGAATGTTCATGGGAGGCCTTTTCTGTTACAGTGGCGTCTGTACGTGATGGCTACCAAAAAGGCTATGTTTCAAGAAAAATGTTTGAGGATTTGTGCAAGAGATATAATGATTTAATGGATTTCCGCAAAGACAATAACCACTACGACGTCAATCAGGATTTAAGTCTGGATCTTCTTGATGTTGTAATACTACAAAGATATCTGGTTGGGCTGGAGGAATTGAGCAGCACGCAAAAATATGCTGTGTCCAGAAACAAGTATGATGATGCAAACATGGAAACTGTGGTAATAATGCAGAGAATAGTCGCAGAATTATACTATCCATGGGACTATATGCCTAGCGAAGATATCAACCTAGAAAAAGACAAATATATGTTTATCAAACTTATATTCAGCAAATATACCGATGATATAGAAAGACAAATTAACATATTTGAACTTGACCATATGGGAATTGAATGATAAGCCAACTCCAGATTAAGTCTTTATGATTAATTACCCATAATCAGCCGAAGAATCATTATTCTCTTTTTTCGGCTGATTTTTTTAAAAACTTGTCCGAATAATTGTTTCCCAATTGTTTATATAGTATAATAACAATAGAAAAACTATATGCAACTACCACACCCAAACTTATTAATCACCCGATATCCTAAAAATATTTTTCAAAGGAGCGATGATTTATGAAAAGAAAAATATTAATTACATTGTCACTTATGCTTGTGGCTAGTATGCTGTCATCCTTTGGTGCATATGCATCTGAAAAAAGCAATGAAATCACCCTCTCCACTAACGAAAAATATCAAATCATCACTCATAACCAATCATCAGAAAAAGATAATTATTCTGAACTCTTTTTTAAGCTAATGGATAATTTTATTGAAATCAATGAGCATCATGCAGGTCTGATAACATCAACCTACAAACTTTTGGGAACTACATCAAACGGCTATCATATCGCATACTGCAGATATCATTACGGTGATAATATCGACCTTGATTTTTCTCAGTATCAAACATTTAAAACGGATGAATATGTCATCATCGGCGATGGCTACCCCAACAGACCATCGAGATTTGGAATCTACTGTTTTGACAATAAGAGTTACTTCACTATCGAAGATGCTTATATGAATAACGGCGACAAGCTCCCACTCGATGAAGTCACAGCCATACTAAAACAGGACAATTCTCTTAGATTAAATGTATACAACAAAAAAGCCGAGTCAGAAAAAACCTTTGAAGCCTGCCTTGATTATTTTAAAAAGCAGAACAAAAACTTTTCAGAAGCCTATGACCCAAACAGCTATCTCTATCTTGGTAAAATACTTACATTTAAAGATCAAGAAACAGATATTTTTTACCTGACATCAACTCAAGCAAAAGTGAAAGTTACCATGAACCAGCTAGGCGATTATGTGTTCTTTAATCAATATTCCGATCCGCTTAATCCCACAGGAATATATCTTTTAAACGACGGCAAGCTATACAAACTGGAGAATGAATACAGTCCATTCACAAATTATGATATTTCATTGGTAGCTGAATTTGCCGAAACAGCAGGAATGTATGTTATGCTGGGGGAATTGGGAATTGATAATATTTCTAGGCCATGCTATGGCGATGCAGACCACGACGGCAAAATAAATATGTCTGATGTAACCACCATGCAAAAGCACATTGCAGAACTAAACGATTTTACAATCTGCCTTAGCTGTGCAGATGTGAACGGTGACGGAGTTAGCTTAGAAGATGTTGTGTGTGTGCAAAAATACTTGGCAAGTCTAAAAAGTGACAGCAAATGTGGATATATCGCAGGAACATATGCAAGTCTGGTTCCCCGTAAGCTGGACACCCACACAAAAGAAGAAATAAGCAAGGCTTATATGGAGTGTAACCCGATATCTGAGGATAGAAAAGACTATATTAATGAGAATTATGATGAGCTCGTAAACATCAGTTATTATGATAAACTAAGTGATGGCACCCTGATGGTAATTGCACATTACGCCGATTCCAAATTTCCTATGATAAATTGCCCAATAGATGTATTGGGTAAACCCTGGGGCAATTATATCTATTATGCTTCCCATCCCGGCAACGTGATCCACTTGTTTAAAGACGGCAAGTACATTTCGATAAAAGATGCCCTCGAACAGGAAGGATTCTTATCCCAAAAGACTTTTAACGAGCTTGTATTTAAGCTACATATGGAAAGAAGAAGCTAACCCCTAAAACAAAACCCATAAGAAAATAACACTTCATTTTACGAAAAGAGGGATTACTATGAAAAAGAAAATATTATGTGCTTTATTATCCGCTGTGATGGCGATATCTGCTATGGTGAGCGCAAGCGCAGACGATGCATACGGCAAGTATGATGAAAGCACCGTACAAGAATCTTTTCAATCTTATGTTAACACTTATCATAACAATAGGGATGTTTACATTTATAAAGCACTCGGAAGTCTGGGTGATTACTTCTTATTTTCCGGCGGCGGTGAGTTTGCATCTTGTATGGTGATAATCAGAGAAGTAGGCGGAAGTATAGTTTACTCACCTAATATATACTACCCTTATGACATCAGCTTGTATGTGTTTAACGGCAAGGAAGTATGCACGCTTGAGGAGGCTCTCCAGCGCAACTATTTTAAGATGGCTGATGTAGAGCATATTCTTGGCAACAGAATTGTGCCTAGAGGCGATGCAAACACAGATTTTGTAGTTGATATGGAAGACGTCACCATTATGCAAAGATACATTGCAGGTCTTTTAGAATATACCCATCCCGTAACATCCGATATCAACTCCGATGGCAAAATAAATATGTATGACGTTACAATACTTCAAAGAAAAATCGCAGGAATAGGAAATCTAGGGAAACGCTGAATAAATCAGTATTTAGATCGATATATAAGCGATGAAGC
>JAEDHT010000050.1 GCA_016296885.1 Clostridiaceae bacterium
GCCATTCAAAGCCCTCTTTTCTATACTTTTGTATAGCCTAATTATATCATACAACTGCAAAAAAGTCAAGTGGTTTTTACTGATTTCTTTAGTATTTTAGCCACTTTTTTTCGCTTCTGCTGCTGTATGGGTTAATTTTGGGGGAAGTTGGGTAAAATAAGAACCTCTCACGCCTTGCGTTCGAGAACCTTGTTGCTTCGCAATAACAATACCGCTGTCGACACGATTGTATCAACAGCGGTATCTGATTTGGGGTAAACTCCCATATTTAATACAATGAATGGCTATCGAACTGAGCGTTGCATTTTTAAGTTGGTTTGAGTTCTTCCCCCGCAACAGACACTACCCTTAAATGATGCATTAACGTCTCTCGACATACTTATTTCCACAATTCCGAAGAATCAAGCGGTTGTACTACATAACACATTAGCTTATCATCAAAACAAACCTCGATGCTAATATCTTTAGCTTTCTGAATATTCGGCAAACCAGTAACTGTAAGAATCCCCGGGTTCCTAACATCAAGAGATATTTCTATCGATTCCTGATTGTAAATAGTTCTTGAATTAAACCACTTTAACCATACAGTAACTTTGATTGGATTTAAATCACTCAGATTCGCCTTTTCCATTTCTCTCTCAATATATCTTTTTCCGACATATGTATCAGAGAATGAAATGCTAATTGTGTTACCGTGATAAGAACAATCCGCAAGAAATAATCCATTGTTTTCAAAAGTATCTCGTTTTGGTACTTTGATAATATTTTTATATTTTGCAAATGCCGTATAGTTTTCTTCACGAAGTAAATTCAATAAAGTTGTTCGCTCTAAATTGTTGCGGCAAAGAATATTACTGATACATGAATCAATTGCCAAAGAGTTCGGATGCACAATTTCAGCGTGTCGATAAGATTTCGTTGTATCAAAATTCTCGAAGGTGTTATCATAAATATAATCAAAATTTAAACGTGAAAAAGCATCAACTCCACTGTATACATTAGAACCATGACCCGCTTGTGAAGTTTCGGAAAACTGTACTCCTGGAAGAGCCAATAGTTTTTCCAAATCAAAAAGCAAAAAGATTGGTACAGGTACATTAGCGTTTTCATCTCGATCATATCGTAGGGCAGGATGCTTATACCCTTCATTGTAATATTGCGTGGGTGTTAATGGTCTAAAATAAAAACGGACTTTCGATACCACACCGGAGTTAGTCATATCAATAACTTGACGACTCGCATTGTCATTACGCATAACTTTAAGATGTGATGCGTCTGCTCTGCTATAAAGATAACCGGAATTCAAAATGCTTACCGCATTGGTTACATCCGTATAATGAAATGCGAATCGAGGCCACCAAGAAACCGAACTATGATTTTCGCAATTATCGCGAATAATATCTTTATAGGTCATTTTAGACCTCCTTAAATGCAAGAGCTCTGCCTAACCCTGCATTAATCTGATAACCGTCTTCCATACACTCATTTTTAGCGTTGAATAACTTGATTTTCGATAAATATCCTGCCGAAAACAACAAGTCGTATACTAATTTTTCGGTCTCGCTTGCATCGTCAGCAGAAAAAACAGAATGACTTCTTATAAAATCCCATAGTCGATAAAAATGACTTTCCTCAACCGTCCAAAACTTACTTGTTGCTTGATGAGATATGTGCATTTTATTTTCGATATATTTCATCTCATAACTTTGGCCATGGGAAGTAAATGCATATGGAAACATAGCGCTTAAATAGGCCAAATCATCTTTCACACCATTAAACGACATATCCTTTGCGTTTGCCCTTAGCCAATCCGCTGTTTTTTGTTGTTCTTTGTGTTCAGGTATAACATCGGGATTGGTGCCCAAGTAAATGTATACATCTATTGGAAGCTTTTTCAAGTAACGTTCCATTAACGGTTTAACCTTATTCCAATCCAATTCACCATTACCACATCCAAGTCTTGGGAACGCAATAGATGTAATATTTTTTTCTGCATAGGTTTGAACAAATTTCATTAAACCTTTTTCTATATATTCAAGTTTGGATGGATTTCTCCAATTTTCTTTTGTTGGAAATAATAAAAGCCAATGATCCGGCTCATAAAATAACATTAATTTCCCAACTGTAAGTAAATGTTTCTCGCAAACAGATTTATACCTTTCAAACATTTCAGGATAACGTTGCTTAAAAGAAAGTGCCAAACCCTTTCCCATAACGCCAACGGTATTAACAGTATTAACGATGACTTGAGCAGGACTTTCAAATATATCTCCTTCAATATACTCAATCATAATAATTCTCCTATTTATACAATTGTTACAGTTTCTCCGTTAGAATATATAAACTCACATTTCAGCTCACACCCAGATACAAGAGCGATATTTGCTAATTCTTCTACAGAAAAATTTCCTCTCTTCATTTTTTGATTAAAAGCTTGAGGTGTTTTGTTCAATCTTCTTGCCATTTCAGCCAATGACATATTAGATTTTAAGCAAAGCATTTTAAGTTGATCGTCAATTCTCATTTTAAACAAGCCTCCTTCATATGTATTATAAATCAAAATCTTTACTTCGTCAATAAATATGTTTATATTTTATTGGAAAATTTACAAAAATAAATGTTTTTAATAGTTTAACGATTTGCGGTTGTTTAACGATAGCCATTTTTGAGATAAGAAATATCACCCTTAACAACTACACTATTTGCTACAAAACAACCCGCATTAACGGTAAAAATAACCGAAAATGAGGGTTTTAGTCCTGTCAAAACCCGTTGAAGTTAATGTAATAAATTGATACAATTTACTGCTGTCGAGTCGAGCGTTGCAATTTGATTTTCCCAGTGTTTATCAGCTGTTTAACGATTTTCGGTTATTTAACGATAGCCACTTTTGAGCCTACCAGAACAACTACCATATTTGATACAAAACAACCCTCATTAACGGAAAAATCGACTGAAAATGAGGGTTGGAGTCTTGTCACTACCCGTTGAAAATCAAGTTGTATTTTGATACAATGCAACACTACCAAACCGAGCGTTGCAAATTGATTTCCCCAGTATTTATCAGCCTTTTAACGATTTACGGTTGTTTAACGATAGCCATTTTTGTGACCCGCTTTACAACTACCATATTTGATACAAAACAACCCACATTAACGGTAAAAATAACCGAAAATGAGGGTTTGAGTCCTGTCAAAACCCGTTGAAGTTAATGTAATAAATTGATACAATTTACTGCTGTCGAGTCGAGCGTTGCAATTTGATTTTCCCAGTGTTTATCAGCTGTTTAACGATTTTCGGTTATTTAACGATAGCCACTTTTGAGCCTACCAGAACAACTACCATATTTGATACAAAATAACCATCATTAGCGGAAAAATCGACCGAAAATGAGGGTTTGAGTCCTGTCGCTGCCCGTTGGCAACAGCGTTTAACTTTGATACAATGCAACGCTACCGCACCGAGCGTTGCAATTATCGGATGTGTTAAAAATTCTTGCCACAATATGACATATACACTTACTTGCGTAGTTTTTCAGGCAACATCTGGTTGAGTTCCTCCCGTGAGAAGAACTGAGATTCTCCCTTTTTGATTGCATTTTGCGCCAACGCATAGCTTCTCCCATCCGTTAAAGGAGCATTTTTATATATCTTTGCTGTTTTAGTTCGAAGATCATCTCTTGTTTTAACTATCTCTTCTGTAGACATAGATGCAAAATCTGTAAGTAAAGCAAGGTATTCTTCTCTCACAGACCATAGACTATTGGATGTGATATGGTGGCGAGCGTAGGTGTTAGAAAAATCAGAATCCTTAAAATATGCTGTCAATACCAGTAATACTGTGGAACAAATACCACCAATCCACGTCAGTATTGTTTGGTTTGTAATTACAGCCGCTAAAAAACCACCAGTAGATATAGCGGAAAGAATAATCTGTAACCATTTCAAAACAGAATTACGTTTTTTTAGACGTCCGGCATGAATTACTTGGGTAGTGTAAGTATAAACCACTTTCCCAAAAGCCTCTTCTAACATACTGTAAAGAGCATCACGATGTTGCTGGGAATTTGTTTCCATATATTTCCCTCCACTTATCATTCCAAAGATAGTTATAATTTTTATTGTAATATTCCAAGGCATCTAAACATTTAGCGTGAGCTTCTTCTGCCTCCCGCTTAAAACCATATTTAGCGTAAACTCTTTGATTACTACCAGGTTTCAGCCAGTAGTCTTGGTTAGATACCTCAACCAAATATTGAAAAAAGTCTCGAGACATCCAATCGTAGTACGAATAGGATTTATCTGCGTACTCATATTGTTGCATAAATCGATAAGCCAATGTATCGATTAAGATGCCTGGCATCAAAACACACTTTGTTGCATTCCAAGCGCGCATCATTTGACACAAACGCTTCAAATTTCCGTTTGTTATGGAATTCCGCCCATTAAAAGTAAGTATTTCAAGTTTTGGGTTCATGGATTTCCAAGAACCGCCGTTGTTAGTATCTGCATAACAATAACCCGAATCATCCGAATACTTAAATGCGGGAACAACTTCGAATTTTACGCCATCGGAAAACATAATGTCCACAACCTGACCATCCGCACCGATACGCGAGGTGCTGTATGTTTTTAAAAGGCTGTTCCTTACCGCTTGCAACAGTGCGGATTGACCATTCCCGCTATAGCTATTATATTTTGAATATTCAGTCCAAGGTAATTCTACCACAATGTCAATATCACTTGTGTGAATCAACGTCCCTCGTCCATACGAACCAACATATAAACTGTGTAATGTTTCGGAATCACTACCCCAAAAATCATGGTTGATTCTTTTGGTGATTGCATGATAGCGGCTTTGAATATTCGAAACAACCTTATCGCTCATACGAAGGTTCTTACAAAATTGTTGAAAATCACTTGATACTGAAATTTCCCCCATACTACCTCCTGAAGTTGTTTCGTTTTGTTTATTATAACATAATTTGACTCTTTTTTCAATATATACGGTAACAAGTACACTTATCAGCCGTTTAACGAATTGCGGTTGTTTAACGATAGCCATTTTTGAGAGGACAAGAACAACTACCATATTTGATACAAAGTAACCCTCATTAGCGGAAAAATCAACCGAAAATGAGGGTTTAAGTCCTATCACTACCCGTTGAAAACAATTACCATAAGTGATACATTTTAACCGCACCGAACGAAGCGTTGCAATTGCTGAGATTATCAATCAAACCAAAAAGGTGCATATCCGTCTTCAATTATATCGATTTCACCTTTAAACAAAGCGTTTATATTATCGAGATTGAACCAACGGTAATCCCACGGCATCATTCGGTTATTATAATAAATAGGTTCTTTTGTTTTGCCGTCTTTATCGATTTGCTCTATGAGCCCTTGCAGTTCATCGGAGGACATATCATCAATGATACCGCAACCTGAGCCTTCAGTGATATACGGATATCTTCTGCCTTGACCGCGCTCCATATCTTCAACACCGATAAGCTCTATCCAAAAGGTCTGTGTTGTGCCAAAGTCATAATCCATACGAAGACGATCGCCTATTTTAAGGTCCAGCTGATGCAGTTTGAAAACCGCCATATCGATTTGCTCTTCGTCTGCATCATCGCCCGGAATTTCAAACCGACCATCTTTATAATGAAATTCAAATAGATGATATGCCATCGTGTCAAACGCAGCTAAAACAGCGTAACCGAGTTGATCCAATCGGTAATTTGAGGAAACAGCAATATTTCGCCATATCTTTTCTGCTAATCCTTCGTAGGAAATATGAAAGGTATATACTTTTGCAGACATACTAAAACCTCGTTTACATCTGATTTATTCAATTCCGCGATACCCGTGTTTTTCGGCATTGCCTAGCAAATACAAAAAAGCGAATGCAGGGATTCTTAAAAGCTCCTTGCCACAAGGCGTATGATGCACGCCAAAATCCGTTGCAGTCTTCGTAACAATAATAGCAGCAGAGGCTTCTTCGCAAAGCTCAATAATCGCATCATCATCCGCAATGGGAGCACCTTCACGATACTTAACCTCAATCAAGATGTTTTTAATATTAGGATAATCAACAACAACGTCGATTTCTTTGTTCTTTTTACCGCCACGGAAATATCCGATAGAAGTAGCAAATTGATAATAAAACGCCGCGACGTGCTTATAAATTGCTGTTTCTGCAACCTTTCCCATACCTACCGGATCGGTCATAATAGAATCATCCATTAACACGGCGTTGCGGATGGCGGCATCGGCGATATATATCTTTGGTCTTGCTTTAAAAACCTTTTTGCCCGCCATATCAACAGGCCAGCTTTGATATATAAGGTTTGCGCTTTCAAGATACTGGATATAGTTTTCTACAGTTGTTCTGGAAACACCATTCAGTTCTTTTGTTATAGCTTCAATTGAAACTATTTCAGACGAAACATTACACAAGTACAAGAAAATTCGTTCAAGCTCTGTGGCGTTTCTGATATTGTATAACGACGGAAGGTCTCTTTTCAGCACTTTATCAACTACGTCTTCACGCATGATTTGTTGTGCCATCAAATCGTTATCCGCAAGAGCTAACTCCGGGAACCCACCGACTTGCAAATAACGCATAAAATGATTTTGCACCTTAGAAAGTTGAAGCATAATTTGATTTCGTTCGATTTGCGTTTTATGAAGAAGAGAGGTCACCTTCATATCTGCCGGTATGTCGGGTCGCTCAACACCCAACAATTCACAGTATTCATAAAAAGACAAGGTCGGAACCTGAATTACAGACCATCTGCCTGCACCGCTTTCTCTGCTACCTTTCATAAGAGCAGGACTTGCAGAACCGGTGGCAATAACTTTGGTGTCAGGTTGAGTATCATAAATTATTTTTAACCAACGATCCCAATCTTGGGCATACTGAACTTCATCGAAAAAGTAGTATACGTCTTGTTCGGCATAAATATTTTCATGGTAGCACTCCAATACTTCTTGAAACTGGCTCAATTTAAGCATCGGATGATCCATAGAAATAAATACGATTTTTTGAGGTGCAACACCAGAACTTAGAAGTGCTTCAATCATCTGATACTGAATTGTCGTCTTTCCCACTCGACGTGTTCCGGTGAGCACAACGGTTCTTCGAATATCTTTTTCCTTTAATCGCTTCATCGCTTCATGAAACGCAAATCTTTTATAGGTCTTGGTCATCTTGGGGTTTACAACACCCGTTTTCCACCAGGGGTTATATGCAGTTAACACTTTCAAGATACCATCTTTCGAAGTAATAGACATAAAAATCACACTCCTTTGTATGTATTATACCCGTAAAATCAATATTTGTCAACGATAATTCATAGTATACTTGCAATATTTCTGGATAAAATTAATTTTTGCAAACAAAAACAGTGATTTTTTGACAATCGGCTGTTTAACGAATTTCAGTTGTTTAACGATAGTGATTTCGCCAATAGCAAAGATACACCTTAATAACTACCATATTTGATATAAAACAACCCTCATTAACGGAAAAATCGACCGAAAATGAGGGTTTAAGTCCTGCCACTACCCGTTGAAGTTAACGTGATAAATTGATATAATTTACTGCTGTCGAGCCGAGCGTTGCATTTTTAGGGCATCACTTCAGCCGATAATAGGTGGTGTTTTTGCCGTTTCCTTCACGCTTCAATTCACCCTCGGCTACAAGCTTGCGGAGTGCGCCTTCTACCGAGCTGATACTGAGTGACGGGCAAAGCTCCATAA
>JAEDHT010000051.1 GCA_016296885.1 Clostridiaceae bacterium
TGCAAAATTGGAACTTGCTTTACCAAATCCATTACGAAATTTGGAGTAGAAACAAGACAATTTAAGAAATTGACATTAAGGTATATTCTTGATATAATTTTTTTATAAAAAACTTCGAGGTGAATGCAGTGAAAAATAATAAAACATTCTTTTCAGTTTTAATTGCGATATTATTTATCTTTTTGTTTCCGATAACGGTGTCTGCAAATTCATCATGGCATTGGATTTCTTCAAAACGTCCTCTGGATTTGTTGCCTATCGTAATAATCTTGACGCTGATAATAGAGATTGTTTTAATCAATTATTTGGCAAAAGTTAAAGACCTAAAACGTGTAATACCTGTCGTTTCGTTGGCAAATTTGGCTTCGTTTTTGGTGCCGTATATATGGCTCGGGATTTCCTCTGATAACGTATATTCTTTTTATACTTCCGAAAAGGGTATATTTTATGCAATCAATTATACAGTAAGCGCTACACCAACGTTTACAGATTCGCTTTTCTATTTATTGATAACACTGTTTGTTGAATTTCCTATTGTATATCTGTTTTTGCGAAAGAAGTCTTCTAATAAAAAGGTTTTAATTGCGGTTATTATTGTTGCTAATGTTTTAACTACCGCAATGACCTTTGCTGTTGAACATATTTTTTGTCACGGAGAATGGTAAGTAAATAACAATCCGTTATGAACACTCGGACCATTGTTAAAAATCTAAGGTATTACATAATCAAACAACGGTAAGTTCACAATTACATAATAGGTATGCACTATCGGTTGAAATACTCGCAGTATATCCTCGGTTACGTGTAATTTAACGCACAAACCCGGTTAGTGGAAAAAGATTGGCAAAAAGACGATGTGTTTTTTGTACACAACCATTCAAACAAGTAAGCCCATTTATATTTTAATTAATAAAGGAAAATTATTATGAGCGAAAACTTGAGAAAATTCTATGAAACAGTATCAAAAGATGAGGAACTGGTTGAGAAAGTTGGAAAAGTGACGGATGTCAATGTCCTGATTGCTATGTCTAAGGATATGGGTATCGAGTTGTCCGCTTCTGATTTTGAGAAAAGTTGTGAGTTAGACGATGACGAGCTGGAAGATGTTTCCGGTGGTGGCGATGTTAGTTGCGCTTGCGCTATGGGTGGCGGCGGAACTAAAGACAGCAATGACAAAACTTGTGCTTGCGTTTTGGCCGGTGCTGGTTACAGTAAGAATGGCAGAGAGCGTTGTGTTTGTGGTTTTGCCGGCTACGGTTACTATACCTAATTAAGATATTTATAATAGACCTCATCTGCTGTGGCTGATGGGGTCTACTTTATAATACAACAAAGAGGAAAGCCATGTATTATAAGCTAAACAAAGGATTACTACTGCGTGGATGGAAGAAACTCCCTTATGCGCTGGTAGACAAGAATAATCACCGCACACATTTTGTAAATGCGGACGAAATGACAGCTTTGCAGATGTGCAACGGTAAGATCAATCTGTCCCTTCCGATGATTCCCGATTCCGTTCGAAAATGCTCCCGATTTTAGAAAAGAACAGAGTCATTGTACCCTGTGAAGCAGGAAATGCTATTGCACCGGAACAAGAATATTATTGTTATCCCTCTCGCTATATTCGTGCGGCTCATTGGTCGATTACCGGCCGATGTAATTATCGTTGTAAACACTGTTATATGTCAGCACCCAACGCAAAGTATGGTGAACTATCTCACGAGAAAGTGATGGATATTGCCCGCCAGTTGATCGCTTGTGGCGTAGAAGAGATATCCCTTACCGGTGGCGAGCCTCTGTTGCGTAAGGACTTTTTGGAACTGGTAGATGTGCTTACAGAAGGAGGCATCAAAATCACCACTATTTATTCCAACGGCAAACTAGTTACAGATAAGCTATTAGACGAACTGGACAGACGTGGTCTGCATCCTTGCTTTAATATGAGCTATGACGGTGTAGACGGTTGGCACGATTGGCTTCGTGGCGTAAAAGGAGCAACAGCAGATGTGGAAGTAGCTTTCCTGCGTTGCAAAGAAAAGGGGTTCCCTACAGGGGCGGAAATGTGCCTGCACCATGGAAACAAACATCTGCTAAGAGAAACTGTGAATAGATTAGCAATTCTTGGATGTGGAAGTTTGAAACCTATACCAATCTCCAATGTAGGAGCCTGGAAAGAAGGCGGTTACGGCGAGAGCATCAGCATCGAAGAGCTGTATCAAACCTATTTTGACTATATTCCCAAGTACTATGAAGACGGTATGCCTATGGCAATTCAGCTGGGAGATTTCTTCATGGCTAGTCCGGAAGAACCGGATATATATAGGATTCCCTTGGTTAAATCTTGTAAAGATCCTGCCAATGTGTGCATCTGTGGCCATGCCCGAAATGTAATGTATATTTCTGCAGAGGGACGCACCCTGCCCTGTATGGCTTTATCTGGATCTGACCTACAGAATCAATTTCCATTAATCGATGAAATCGGGTTGGCTGAATGTTTGAACGAATCTAAATATATGAAATTACTGGAAATCCGAGCATCGGAAGTTATCGCTCACAATCCTGAATGTCGCACCTGCGAATATACCGGAGTTTGTTTGGGTGGCTGCCGTGCAGCTGCACTGGAAACTACTCCTGAGGATTTGATGGGACGAGATATGTGCGCCTGCGTTCTATTTAAGAACGGTTGGGTTGAAAAAATCCAGAATTTGATAGAAACAATAAACCGTAAAACTTAATATGCTGATTGCTCAAAACGGTAAGTATGCCGGATTGGCAGAGCAACAGAGATTTAATGTATAAAAACCTTGAATATGACCACTCAAAACATACACTGTTTACCAAAGAGTATCTCTGAAAACATCACTGAGATAAAATGTGTAGTGTAATATTATGTTTTATTCCTAGGTATTTTTTGCGGAAACAGTGCTTGTTTTCTTAACTGTGGTTTTTATTATTATTATTTTTTCTAAGGAGGTATATATTTTTATGAAACAATTTGAAAACCTTGATCTATCCGAAATTCAAGAGCTTGACGACGATATGCTGGAAGAGGTAACAGGTGGTGTCGAAGTTGGCGATGTTGTGCGGGTTAGAAATGACAAAATCGAATATTGTTCACGTTGTGCGGGTTAGAAATGACAAAATCGAATATTGTTCACGTTGTGCTAGATTGATTATGAATTACGAAGCAATAATTACAGGTATACGTGGTGTTCTGGACGGTAAGATAATATATTGGGTCACCCGCAGTTGCTGTGGTGCAAAAAGCAGTATAATTGAGACATCTATTCAGTAATTTAAACTTATAAAAATTCTAAAGGAAACAGTAAAACCAATTTACTTTTATTTTATAATACTATTTTAAATTACAATGAATATAAAAGAAGAAAAAAATTCGTTTACGTAAATATTGAGAAGCATTGTTTAATAATACGGTATATTGTAGTTATTGCAGAAGGTTAAATAAAATCTAAATGTATTTTAAAATAACTTCAAGAAGGAGATTCTAAAAATGAAATCAAAAACTTTAAAAACAATAACAATAATATTAACTATTTTATCCGTAATAGGTAGTTTTTTTATTCCAACATTATCGGAAGAATATAATGTCTCATTAATGTTCTATCTTCTTATTGGTACATTTATTTATGCAGCTTATGCATTTGCAATGTGCCAAGCACTAGCAAATACTGAGAAAAATCAGAAATATTTTGAAAAGATAATTGATAATCAAAAGGCACTTAGACAAATTATTATTCAAAATAATGGGAAGACTTATTCTTCCGAAAAAAAAGAGGATAAATTAGAAGCAATTACCTGTCCTAACTGTAGTACAAAACAAAATGCCAATAGAAATATATGCTTTAATTGTGGCACAAAATTAAAATAACACAGAGTGTAAATTATTATACTTATACAAAGTCGATAACTATACATTTAAAAAGGTGTCTACAAGACATTTCGTAAATACTTTTTATTGTATTTTTTGGTAGTCTTTTAATAAACACTGAAAGCCCAAATCACGCTATTACGGTGATTTGGGCTTTTTATCATGCTATAAAATAACACCTTAATAAAGGGTTATAAATTCTGTAAAAGAGCTATCTCTCATACTATTCTTCATTTTCTTGTGTTACGATATGCCATTTTTTATATATGTAATTTTCATCCTCTGTATAATAATTCTGTAAAAATTGGTTTGCATCGTATTGTGGCATCTCGTCTACTAAAACTTCTTTCCAACCATGATTTTCTGCTTTTTCTATAGCCGAACTGTTAGTATAAACAATGCCATCTTCCTTAATCCAACCCGGAAAAACTTGAATTGTATACATTGATTTAAGTTTCGCTAACATATACATCTGCTCCTTTCAAAAAACTTCCTGTTCCGTCATTTCCATAAAATCTTTGCTCTACCCTATCATACAATCCAATATTGTTTTCATCGCTAATCTTGTAGCATGGAATAAAGTCACGTATCAACTTATCGTTTTCATAAATTTTAAGTGAATACAGCTTAAGATATGAATACTCGAAAATTGTGCTTGTGTTACCGCTCTCATTGTGTTTGCGAATATGGTTGGCAAACAAAAATAATGGTTCTGTCATCTTACTTACTGTAGCATACCTATTATCTGTACCCACTAATTCGTTATTAACTGTGATTGTACGTAAATCTGACGATATGTACATATCCAAATTATACCTTATATTGGGTTCTGCTATAGATAATGAATTTAATGTATATCCGCCTGTTCTTAATGACCATTTGCCATTAGAAAAAGCAAAAGAAAAAGTCTCTTCTTTCATTCCGGATGGCGACATACCAAACAGGGCTCCTGTAGCGTCACTACAAAATTCCACATTAGCTGTCACTCTGATATTTCTGTTTTCATTAATCGGATTATTAATAAATGAATTAATATACTGTGTTCCTGTAGATTCAATATATTCTACGGGCTGAAAATTTGATAACGGCACTTCTACATTCGGAAAAGATCTAAACATACCTTGTCCTAAATTGGTATAAAATTTCTTTGTGATAAGATCATACATCCCAATCTCTTTGTCCGACTTGCGATAACAAGGAATAAAATCACGTATCAGTGATTTTTTGTATCCCAATTTAGCATAATTATCTGCCCATATTTTGTGATTATATTTTCTTGTACAACATCCATATGTTAGGCTTTGACCATGTGAAAATAGTAATAGTGGATAATACTGAGCTAAATTACCTACACCCGATACCACCGGTGCTCCATCATCAACAGAGATTTGCGCATTACTTGATTTAAAATATGCACTAACCTTATGCACATCTCCAAGCTCAATAGGTACAGAAGTATAGGCAGGGGCTCCTGAATTAGCTGTGCGATAATATATGTTTTGACTAGACGTAGATATAGTGATCCCCATTAAGTTTCCAGCACCCTCGCTTTGGGTTTTAGGTCTGATAAGCGCCTGCTCTGTTTCCATCCTCAAGCCTGAAAATAGGTTGTAAGCATCCTCGCTATTTATGGCTTCTATGTATTGTCCTCCTGTAGACTCTATATACTCTAATCTTTCATATGCAAATGGAAGCCTGTCTCCGGATGATATCATATTCATTAATTTTTTTCTTTGTCTTTTATTCATTAAGAATACCTCCTCTGCTTAATTGCAGTCTTTGGAACTTTATTCATTATCATTTTTCACATTCTCTTTTTTAGTGCTATCATTTTCGATATTTATATCAGCTTCTTCATATGATGTCTGATCTTCTTCATCTGCTGTTTTTCTGAGCTGTAGCAACACTTCCTTCAATTTTCGAGGAAGTGGTATAATTGCAGAAGCGTTTTCTAAAATAGACAATCCTTCATTACAAATAAAAAATATTATAGTAATTTCCCTAATTGGTATTGCATCAGGTAAAATTCTTTGTACTATAACGCTAACTCCAACAATCAGAAAAATAACTACTTTTTTGATTATTCCCTTAAATCCTACACTGCTTGAAAGCTTTTTGAGATATATAGCCTTTGCCACACCGGTAACGTAGTCTAATATAGTCATACTAATCAGCGTGACCATCAGCGTATCAATTCCTCCCAAAAACCATACTAAAAACCCACCAACAATAGAAAAATTAACGCTTATTCTATTAGATAGCATTAAATTCTGACTTATGATAGTTTTAATTAAGTTCACATATATCACTCCCTAAATGTGATGCATATAACGCATTATATGAACTGTTTGATAATTTAGCACACAAGCAGTTTATTTTAACTCTATTTATTGCCATTTACTCCTCCACAAAAATTTTTAACTTCTGACCGATATATATCAAATTAGGATTTTTAATTCCATTATCAGAAACAATCTTTTCAATGCTTGTGTTATAACTATTTGCTATTGAATAGAGTGTGTCGCCAGCCTTCACTGTATATGTGATATACTTTTTACTGCTAATTGTATCCGACTTACTTGTTGTCGAACTAATTTTTATCTTCTGACCAACATAGATTAGATTTGGATTAGCAATATTATTGTCCTCTACAAGCTTTTGAACTGTGGTATCATATTTCTGAGCTATTCCCGAAAGTGTATCACCCTTTTTCACAGTATAAACAATGTATGAGTTGTTATCTGTTTTGCCATTATTAGATGTCTCTCCCGTTGATGGGTTAGATGCAGACTCTTCGGGGGGTGTTTTAGAAAAACCATTTAGTCCCTTGCTTTTTATAATGGACGGATAATCCTTATACATATAGTTCTTATCGACATCACCACTTATTCCATCAAGCTTTGTAGACTCTATATAGTTTGTAGAGCCTCCATATTGCCATATACCGCATGAATAATCCTTTTTACTGCTCCATTGAGCCAACCATAGCTCATATTTTGGGAACAGCTTGTCATAATCAAGATAATTAACAAGCCAGTTTGGATTAGTGTATATACCAACCAAATACCCTGCCTTTCTCACAATATCGCAGAATTTTTCTGCTATTGCTGTACAATTTGCTTTACCGGTTTTTGCCATACTGTTCTCCTCCATGTCATAATAAACAGGAAGTTCAAATTTATGACCTTTAATGCACGACAAGAAATATTTTGCCTCTTTTTCTGCCTCTGCCGGTGTAGTAGCATAGGAATAATGATAAGCACCCACAGGTATGCCCACAGACCTAAAACCCTTGATATGTGTTTCAAACATATTGTCTTTCTGATTAGCTTCCCAGCCAAAGCTTGCCCTGCATAATGCAAATTTAATATTCTGTGATGCAACCCTTTTGTAGTCTACACCCTTTTGCCAAGTAGAAACATCAATACCCTTTGATAAGTAATTTGCCATATCTATTCTCCTTATTTAATAAAATTACCTTCCCACCAATCGACACAAATAATTGATAATTTCGATATCAACATCGAAATATTTAAAAAAATTTATTCTTTTAAAGGGAGCTGTCGCATTAAGGATAATATGCACAAATAAACGAGTTTGTTATCAAAATCGGCTCCCTCTGACGAGGGAGCTGTCGAGTGAAACGAGACTG
>JAEDHT010000021.1 GCA_016296885.1 Clostridiaceae bacterium
TTGATTCTTTATTCTAATATAGAATTATTTTTTTATTTAATCAGTGTTTCCCTAGCAAGATCATAATCTATAGGACCATAACCAGACATCCTTTTTGCATCAAAGGCCTCTTCACAAGCAGGCATAATACTTGCTTGATAAGTATACGGTGGTATAAGTTTACTTTCTACACCTTTATCACACACTTCTTTACAGATTGCTATTTTAACAATGCCTGTACAATAGTATCTAACTACAACATTTTCATACCTAACTAGCCCTTCATCTGAGAAGACATTCTCCATAATCCAATTTGAAAGACTGTTTAGATATTCATCTTGTACATTTTGTCCCAATGCAATTCCATATGCAACAGAAAAAATATCTTCTACAATTTGCTCATCATTAATGTCAACACAATGGGTAAAAAGTTTAAAAAATTGTTTGGAGTTATTTATCCCCCATTCAGTAAGCTTTCCTCTACACTCATGTCTCACATCATTGTCCACAGAGGAAAGACGCCATACTAAAATAAGTGGTAACCCTAAGTAATCTTCATCGTTCGACAACTTTATATTAGTTGTATCAATTTCTGTATAACATCTCCAATCAGCATCATAATTATCCTTCAAATAAGTTGGTATAGACCACCATATATCTCTTTGAGCAGAGGAGTCAAATTCTCTTAAAAATTCATCTAGCAATATACTTCCTAACGGATGATTCGGAACATTACTTGTAAGAAGAATAATTCTATCAAATATTTCTCGAAATTCATCCGGAGAATAATTCATTAAACTTTTTACATAATCCCGATAATCTGACGCAATTTCAACAGATGTATTTGCCAACGCATAACAAACCAAATCAAACTTCACATCATCACTAAGTTTTATATTAGGATATTGAAATAAAAGCTTCTTATCTTCCTCTATTACAACAAGAGAAAGCATTTGATAAATTCCATTCGTATATTCTGTCTCAATAGTCTTATGCGCCTTGACCGCATCAAATAATTTCCTTGCTATAAGATAATCGAATGCAGGTTGCATTCCCCACGAATATAGTGTTTCTGGTATACTAAAATCATCCATTTGAATTTGACGAGAATATATAAATCCTTCTTCCTCCACAAATTTCAGGATATCCTCCAAATGGCTCTTTATTGGCTCTTTGCACGCACTATAAATTTCGTCATAAGAAAGTTCACTTTTATCAACAAGCATAGTTGCCACCATAATAAGGGTTGACTTAACCATACTCTGATTATCAGTTTCTTTTCCTGCCTTTCTGTACACATTCTCAACAGACTTAATTTTTTCTTGAAATAACTTTGTTATTACCACTGAATTTTTAGGTAAAGAACCCACCTTTGAATTTTTATATATATCACAGAACAATTTAAGTGCCATCGGAGTTCTCAACATTCCTTTAATCCATCTGTTTCCATCTAAATCTATGTTGTAATAACCAATGTATTTATCAAAAAGTTCTGCTACAGATACATCGCCATAACCTGGCATTCGGCAAAAACAATGTCTATAATCTCGTTTATAATAATCCCGAAAAACATATGGACGTGACAAAAAAACGAATTTTATACCGGCAAAATCTTTCTCATAAGCTTTTGTCTCTTCAATTCGCTCCTCCCAAAAAGACCAAGATGCAGCTTCCTCTATTCCATCAATACAAATTAAACATTTAGGTTGTATATTGATGGAATGGCCGTGATCATGCAATTTATTTCTTAGCAACGCTGCATTTTCAAGAGCCCTAAGTAATTCCCTATCACTCCATGTATTCGGTAATCCCAGTGTCTTTACTAAAATAGATAGCCAATTATCCCCTACAGTAAAATCTTTGGCACGAACCAATATTGGCAAATGGCTCTTTTCTTGTAGCAATGTATTAGCTTCAGCTATAATTCCTGCTGTTTTTCCAGTACCTTGATTTCCAAGAAAAATAATTCGGTTGTCAAAACCACTATTCAATATTTGACAACACTCAAATACATCATCTACGACATTTTCAAGTATTTCTATAACAGGAGTAAAATGTGAATAATGATGATAATATAATGAACAATCCTTTAAATCAGAGACTGTACAATTAAGCTTAATTCTCTCATCAACAAAATCTTCCTCAATTTCTACGCCATCGACTATAATCTTTTCAATGATTTTAAATCGAGATATCCATTCATTTAACACAGCAATATCCAGTTTGATGTTTTCAACGATAGACTTCTCCTTTTCAGGATACTTTAGTTTTAAAATATCCACATATGCTTTTTTAAGCGATTCAAAGATAGATAATATCTTTTTCACTCCATTATATCGTTTTTTTATGACATTATAATTTCCTGCAAAAACTTCTAATTTATCGTGAATGTATCCAGTTGAATATAGATCCGGAATATACTTTGTTTTCGCCCATCCATTTACCGCTCTCTCAAATGAATTTACAATCTCTGCATCAAAAACTTCTGTATTATCAAACCAATACTTATAACACCCCATTGCTTCTGGTTTCATCACCTTTGCTTGAATAGTAGTCTCATCCCATAACTCAACTGATACAGAAGGATTTGAATCCTTAAATGTTTTGACTAGTTTTATCCATTTATTCTCTTCTGTATTTTTTGCTATTTCACCGTTTTTAACCACTTTTTTTGAAGTAAAATCTCTTGGAATACAAACTATATATCTTGTAATCTCCGGTATGACTTTTATAGCTGTATTGAACGATTTCTCAATTTGATTGAATTGAGTATCTTCCATCTTATCTGGAAACCACTTTGATTGAACTCCAATAACTTCACCAGAATTCAATACACCATAGGCTTCTACACCACCATCTCCACCACTTCCATTTACAAATGAAAAATATTTTAGATTATCTTTATACTCACTCTTACACCAACTCTCAAAAAGAACATTACACATGACCTCAAATGCATGATTAGAAGATTCTCCGTGAGTATTAAATTTTGTCCATTCCATTTTGATTCCTCCAATCATGGCATTGGTTTTATCCTGTCCTCAGCAAATTTCATATTAGTTAGTTTCTATCCACAAATCCTTTAGCATAAGCACTTAATACTTTTAAATGCTCCTCTGGTTTTTGTAACATTTCAAAATCCGCACTAAATTCAGTTCCTCTTAAGTCTCTATTAAAGAAATGGAATCCCCATATATGATAATTATTGTCATCGACAAATGTTTTTACAGGAATTGCATTTTCTTTCAACTGCAACAGGAAGTCTTCCTTCCATTTATCAGATTCCACAAGGTGCGTACCCTTAGGTTCTATGAACACTTGCATTTGTTCAAAACCATCCTCATTATCTTTCTGTAAAAATAACACATAATCCGGTTCGAATCTTTCACCACCATCAAACGAATAGAGGTGCATCTGACGTTCATTACGCATTAGATAAATCTTGCTATAAAAAGTTTTTAGTTTATCTACATAATCGCGGAAATATGCTACAAATGCTTTTTCTTCTGAAGTTCCATAATTATCTGTGAATGTAAACCAATCTTCTCCTTTTAGATCTATACGCATTGTAGCCGGTACAGTAGCATCATTTTGAGACACTCCAATTCCACCATCAACAATATTAGTATAATTTACAGCTTTATCACGGAAAATATCATGTATATTAACTGCACGGAACTCCTTGGTACCCTCATATTCTTCCTCTATTGCAGAAATTGATGCCGCTATCTTTGTAAGTACACTTGTAACAGCCGTTGATAAAATAGCTACCGATGGCTCATCATATTTGCTACGAATCTCTATTTTTATGTCTCCAAGATAATTGGTACTTGTTATAAATTCTCTTGTTGATTTCAAATTTGGAAATCTACTTTTTAAGGTATTAAACTTATACACCGGAACTTTTGCAAGAGCCTTATTTACGATGGCATAATTTATATTTGCGATTTCTCCAATCGTAGTGGCATATAGCTTTGTTTTTGTCTTACTATCAACAGAAGTACCTTGTCCATCATCAAGAATAATGTCCTCACCGGATTGCCCTGTTACCAGCGTCACCGAATACACCTTGTTTCTTACCGATGGAAGCAATTCGTTAACCTCAGAACGACTTTTGACTACTCGATCATTTATAAATATCAAACCATTTTTATAAAGGTCATCCTGTTTAAATTCATCCTTCAAAATATAATGCTTTGTAACGGTTTTGTCAGGATCTATACCGATTTCACGCAATGCATTATGAAGCTCACCTATATATCTACTGTCATTTTGACAATGATAATATAACTCCTCACAAATACGAAGCTCATTTTCTACGTCATTGTCATATTTTCGTTGAAATTTGGATTGCTCATCATTAATCTTAAACGGACAATATCTGGCACCACGTCCAATAAGCTGTGCTTCCGAAACGGTTGCTGGAGATATTGATTTACCACCAGACTGTCTCGTTTCATACAAACGTACTATGTCAAAAAGGTTTAATACATCCCAACCTTCATCAAGTTTCTTTACTTCAAAAATTGCTCTATACGGATTTGATGAATCTTCTAAAGAATTGAGCAAAATTTGCTTTAAATCCGCCTCTTTATCATCATTCACTGATACACAATGCTCTTCTGAAAAATCCTCCCGAAGTTCCTGTGCAAGCATATCAAAGGTTATTCCTGCAGACGAAAAATAATTATACGCTTGATGCATCGTAGGATTGTCAATCAATTCAGAAATTCTCTCAATTGTAGAGCCATCCAAATTTTTTACAACATCAATAAAGGTTGCCATAAACTTTTTGCTGTCCTCAATTTTAGCAGACTTAAATAACACAACCGGTTTGATAGATAAATGATTATCCTGAAACACCTTTAATCTATACTGGCTCAACACCAAAGCCTGAATAGCCCTGTCCATAATATCCATATCTGAACGAAGTGTTTTTATCTCTTTTGAATAAAGATCCGCACGGAATTTATGTAAAGGATAGTCAAAAATAATCTTGTTCTCATATTCTGCACGAATCTGAGGATTAGCAAGATCACAGGTAGCAGTAAATTCAAGTAATATATTTTCACTATTTCTGTCAAAAATGCTCTTTACTGTCTGCTCCCAGGAATGATAATTATCCTCCTGTTCCTTACTAAGTTTCTTTGTTGTAGCATTCAAATGATGTGCTTCATCGGATATAAGTACAGTCTTCACATCATCAAAGTCATCAAAAGATATCCCATTTTCTTTTGTAATCCACATATCAGTATGCAATCCCTGAGTTGTTGAAAAACAAATATTTATTGCATCAGGATCTGTTGATTGAAAATTACTAACTTTCTTTATCGATATGCGTTCTCCGTCCAACACAATCTCGTCAGCGAATAAATACTTACTTGATGCGGCATTCAAGAAATTGTCCTCTGTTTTCTTTACTATGGTAGACAAGTTTACAAAGAACAGAAAATTTCTGTATCCTCTTCTGTATAGATAAAGCATAAGGCCTGCCATAATCAGCGTCTTACCGCTACCTGTAGCCATGTGAAACAATACCTGTGTTGGATGAGGACATTTGGAACTTTCGAAATGAGTTATGAAATTCTCAAATGCAGTAATCTGATATGGGCGCAATTCAAACGATGGATTTAAGTTAGCAGGAATAAACGCCGGCATTTCAGCGGCGTACCCATTCTCCCGGAGCACATCTATTTTTTCATGTAGAAATGCCATAGATTACACCTCCCCATAAAAGCTTCTTGTAAATGCCTTATCTTCAGCACTGATACCATATTCTTCATCGTCTATATCACAATAATTTACATACAATAAATTCTTATCAAGCAATTCCATAAGGAAGCGCTTCTGGTCATCAATAGATAATGAATAGAAATCATCTGCATTATCGTCAATGTCCTTAGGATTAACTTTGCTACTGATAAATCCAGTTTCAATGATGCGGTTATATATATCTTTGATTGCATCAACAGTAGTTGCTGTCTGAATTTCATCAACAAAGTTCTGATTTGCTTTTGCAAGTTCACAATATACAAATGAACCTCCGCCTTGCCAATTTACCTCTTTCGATATTCCGCCCATCTCTCCTTTTATAACACTTTCTAATCGTGGAATAATAAATGTATGTATATAATCCATCTGTTCAAACAATATATACTTACGTTTCATTTTATGAGCAACTGCAGCTGATGTACCACTACCACCAAAAAAGTCCAATATCATATCTCCTTCTTCAGTAGATATATCAAATATTTTTTTTATTACTTTCTCAGGTTTTGGAGTTTTAAACAGATCACTGGTTCTTTCTTCTGGAAAAAGTTTTTTCTGTTCATATTTAGCTTGCCTTGTATGTCCTGTATCATCAATGTCATCCCAAATAAAATCTGTCTCGATATTCCATAATGATGATGGTGGCAAACCTTTTTGCTCATTCAAATATGTTCTACGAATAATACCTGTTTCAGTAGAATTAAAACGAATTTCTCCTGTTTCCATTCTTCTTGCTAGCTCATCTTTACTCCACCTCCATCCATTTGCAGGTGGTTTTATAATATTGCCATTCGGCGAAGAAATATCATACATCAAGTTTTCGCGTGGATTAGGCGAATTTACGGGATTTCCATCAAACCATGGTCCTCTTGGATCATTGTCTGGATTTTTATAATGTGATGCCTGCTCCTCAGTTCTATCCAATTTAAAACTTTCCCATTTTTCGTTTTTTGAATATACCAAAATGTAATTGTGATCTTGTGAAAACTGTTTTGCATCATTATTACTATTATCACAATTTTTCCATACTACAGTTTGTATATAACATTCTCGTCCCCAGATCCCATCCATTAACACTCTAAGATATGCTTGCTCGCGATCATCACAAAAAATAAAAATTGTTCCATTAGTAGATAAAAGTCTTTTAGATAACTCCAACCTAGTTTTCATAAAAGTAAGCCATGTCGAATGATTAAATGAATCGTTATAACCAAAACCACTATTTTCTGTATTATAAGGTGGGTCTATACAAATACATTTAATCATGCCCTCATATTTTTTTAATATTGATGATAGGGCAAGCAAATTATTCCCTTTTACGACTAAATTATCTGAATGTATTTCACCATAATATTTAACATTTGACAGAACCTTTGGATATAGCAGTCTATCTATTTCATCTGGTGCAAGTGTTTCATTATAAAAAATTTCTGTCCTTTTCTGTTCCTCAAAAGTTTGTCCACCTTCTAAAACACAATCTTTATATGGAAAAATCAACTCCACATTACCTGTTGATGAAATAATATCCCCATTATTATTAACAAGACCAATTTTATTTTTAAATCGAGTATAACTGTCTGGTAAAAATTCTCTATTATTAACAACCCATCCAAATCCTACTTTATCAAAAACAGTAATTCCATCAACCTCTTTGAAGAAATGTTCTTTCGTAATATCATTAGTAAGTAGTAAATGAATAAGATTAGTATCCATCTGCATTGCAGCCTCATAAACAGCGTTTCGCAGAAGAACTCCTTCTTCTGTAAAAAATCTATTATCTTGCTTAAGTACCGTCAATACTGTTTCGTAAAACTTGGTCATGCCATCCTCTCCTTCTCTTGTATTTATTTTAACCTAAGTTCATATACTTATTTTATTAATATCCTATTTTGTTCGTCGTCCTTAATTCATCTCATTCCACACATTCACATAATCCTGCAGTCCGCCCGGACGCATTGCAATACTTATATAACTTGCAGGCTCTTTCCTTGCAAGTCTGGCAAGGATTCCTACATCTTCCGGCTCATCAAATACAACCTGCGTCTCAGCCTCATCACAGTCAATTACAAGTTCCTTGCCATCCATATCTGTCATAACAACTGCATTCCTACTGCCATCATACTGATACACCGTATAGTTTAATGCCATATGCTTACCTCTCTACACCATCCCAAAATGCTCCAGCGCATCCTTAATCGCCTTTTCCTTCTCCACCGGACACTGAGGCTGTCTGCTATCCTCCGACTTAGGCAGGTTATAATTCTCACCAACTTCTATGCCACACTTCCTTTTCACTTGCGAAATATACAGATTAGACACCTTCAACCCATGCTCTTTCAGCACATAATCCTTAATCTCTGCATAAGTCGCCTTACTCTCCGAACTCGTCAAATCTAACTCATCTAATTCTATCTCAACCTCAATCACATCATCCGGCTTTCGTTGGGACAAGAGAACTACCGTCTCCACGTGCGCTGTTCTTGGGAACATATTAACAGGGGTGATCTCCTCTAGATTATATCCCAATTCGCACA
The DNA here is from genome assembly GCA_016296885.1 of Clostridiaceae bacterium. Classification (GTDB taxonomy): domain Bacteria; phylum Bacillota; class Clostridia; order Oscillospirales; family Acutalibacteraceae; genus JAEEHZ01. The sequence goes on from JAEDHT010000021.1 coordinate 8,283, forward strand.
AGAGCTTTAAATCTCTTGCTTGAGTAGCCGGATTACACGACACATAGACTATTCTGTCAGGTTTCATTTTTACGCAGGTTTTTATTAGCTCCTCTGTGCAACCCTTTCTTGGAGGGTCTAGTATGATCACATCTGCGTGAATACCCTCTTTTTCTAGCTGTTTTGCGGCTTTTTCGGCATCAGCACAAATGAATCTGGCATTGCTGATGTTATTAAGAATAGCGTTTTCGTTGGCATCATCAATTGCTTGTGGCACAATCTCCACACCGATAACCTGAGAAGCTTTATCACAACAGCTAAGACCTATAGTACCTGTACCACAATACATATCAAGCACAGTTTCTGTACCGCTCAATGAAGCATATTTTTTTGCAATGTCATATAATACTTCCGCTTGAGAGCGGTTTACTTGATAGAACGAAAGTGGCGAAAGCTTAAATTTAAGCCCACACAAAATGTCATATATATAACATCTGCCATGCACTGTGATACATTCATCACCCAAGATAACATTTGTAGCTTTTTTGTTTATGTTTAGAGTTATGCTGACAATATTTTTGCTGTAACTCACAAGACGTTCTATTAGCACATCTATATAAGGCACTTTTTTGCTTGTGGTGACAATGCACACGGCTATTTCTTCTGTTTTTTCACCGTGACGAATATACAGATGTCGAAGTAGTCCACTGTTTGTTTCGCTGTCATATGCTGACAGTTTAAATTCATTAGCCCAATTTACAAAAATATCATTTATATCAGAGAAAATATCGCTATGTAGCTTGCATTTTTCACATTCGACTATCCTGTGGCTGTGATAGGAATAAAATCCTGTAATAATTTTACCATTCTTGTCTTTACCCACAGGATATTGACATTTGTTTCTGTAGCCATCTATTATGCTATTAGACACGGTATCATTTATTTTGATATTAGAGAAACCGCCTAGCTTTTCCATACAGTCGATTACTCGCTGTTTCTTTATGATAAGCTCCGCATCATATGATATATGACGAAATACGCATCCTCCACATGACGGAAAAAAGCCACAATCAGAGTCTATTCTGTCATCAGATGCGACCAAGATTTCAAGAATTTTTGCTATTGCGTAGGTCTTTTTAACCTTTATTACAACAGCTTTAACAGTGTCACCCACGGCGCCACCGGGTAGAAAAACAGCAATGCCGTTATATCTGCCCACTGCATCACCCTCAGACGTTATTCCAGTCAGTTCGAGCGTGATTATATCATTTTTGTTTATATTCATAATCAAAAAGCCCAGTTGCCGTCTTTGAATATCTGAACTCTCTTGCCGTCTTTTGTTACTGCGACTATTGAGAGATCCTCACTGCCAATCATAAAATCTTCGTGAATCATAGATTCGTTGATTCCCATTTCTTCTAGTTGTTCGAGTGTGTAGTTCTCGTAGTGCTTAATTGAATTTCCAAAGCCCTTTCCGAGAGCTAAGTGGCAGGCTGCGTTCTCATCAAATAGAGTGTTATAGAAAAGGATACCACTGTTGCTGATAGGAGAATCATAAGGTACGAGCGCACATTCACCAAGATATGCGGCTCCCTCATCCATAGAAATCATCTTTTTGAGAAGCTCTTCATTTTTCTCTGCATGAACCTCTACTGCCTTTCCGTTTTCAAAGCGAATAGAGAAGTTCTCAATTAGTTGACCTTGATAGGAGAGAGGTTTTGTAGCATAAACGATACCTTCTGCTTTGCCTTTCATTGGAGTGATGAATACTTCTTCTGTAGGAATATTAGGATTGAAATAGTTGCCGGAGAGTGTGTATTCTCCGCCACCCAAAAATTCAGCATTGTCTATCATACCTACACGAAAATCTGTACCATTTGATGACTTATATTCCAATGACTCAATGTCAAGGGAGTTGAGATATTCGCATCTCTTTGCAAGATCTTCGTTGTGCTTGTCCCAAGCAGCTATCGGGTCCTCATCTACTCTTGAGGTGTAGAGGATAGCTTCCCAAAGCTTCTCCATAGCAACAGACTTTCTCATTCCCGGGAAAACTTTCTTTGCCCAAGCTTCGCCTGGTACAGCGGCTATACACCACTGATATTTATTTTCCATAGCATCTCTAAATGGCTTGATTACTTTAAAACGAGCTTGCTGAGCTTTGCTCATTTTCTCCATATTTATGCCCTTAAGACCGTCTGGATCTTCAGAGATTAGATAAATTGTAGCAGGAAGAGTGTCCACTCTGTGCTTGATTTTTTCTATCTCCCAGTTTTCTACCTTTTTAAGGGTAGTAAGGCTTCTATGTCTGTAATGAAGCTTTGCAAGAGGCTGATAGTTCCATTCTACTGTAACCTTTGATGCGCCTGCTTTATAGCACTCATCTACAACGAAAGAAACAAATTCAGGCTGATCAAGCTCTGCATAAATGATAACTTCCTGGCCTTTTCTTACTTTTGCGCCTGTTACGGCGATTAACTTTGCATATTTGCGTAAAATTGTCTTTTTCATGTTAAATCAACACTCCTTTAAAAAAATACAGGTATATTATAACAAATTGATTGGATTTTGTCACCTGTTTTCTTATTTATTTGTATGGCGTAAGCTTATAGTAAAGAGTTATTTAAAAAAATAATAAAATATTTTTAAATATTTGTCTAAAATTGTCTTAGTTAATTGTTTATATAATAGAAGACAACAAAACACCGATATAAAAATGCTTAAAAGTATAATAATGTCGTTACAAATTGCTAATGCCTTCCTTTTATCCTATATTCCTATAGTGCGCTATAAAAAGCGCACAAGCCCCATGCAGTGCCTCCTGTAGCTGTATGGGGTTTTTCCTTTTAAAATAGCATTAATTGCGGGGCTTGCACTGAACTTTATATTGTAAAAGTTTATTTTCACTATAATTAAATCAAAAACATATATGCTTTTAATTTAGCTATCATACTTGATATAGTGCCGATATTATGTTACAATTACACTATTGAGGTATGTGATATGGAGAATTTGTTTTTAGATTTGACTGACAATCAAAAAGAAAAATTAGAACAGCTTTTTGTTGATGGCAGGGCACCGCACGCTGTTATACTTGAGGGTGACGATAGTGCGCTTTTGAGCGCCTCTGCTGACTATCTGGCAGCTATGGCGGTATGTGATGAGCCACAAAAGCCATGCACAAAGTGTAAAAATTGCACCAAATCAATTAATAAAATTCATCCTGACATTAACTACACAAAGGGCACCGGCACAGGTGGCAGGATAAACGTGAGTGATATCAGGCGCATTTGCAGTGATACATTTATAAAGCCAAATGAAGCAGGTTGTAAGGTGTATATTTTGGATAACTGCGATATTCTTAATGTGCAGTCGCAGAATGCATTTCTAAAAAGTCTGGAAGAGCCTGTGCAAAATATATTATTTATTCTCAAATGCACTTCGTCATATTCTTTGCTGGAGACCATCCGCTCAAGATGTGTCACCATTAATATAAAATCACAGAATATAGCTCGTGCAGATGATGAAGCCTTGCAATTGGCAGAAAAGATATCAGAGGCTTTGTGCGAAAGCACGGAATATCCGCTTCTTTGTGCAACTTATTTTTCGGGCAAGGATCGTAGTTATTATGTTGATGTGCTGGAATACCTTAAAAAAATATTGGCATCTGCGTGCCTTAACAATAACGAGTTTGGAAGAAAAGAGATTTTACAAAATCTAAATAGATATATAGGTACAAAAAAATTAATTCAGGTGATAGGTGTGGTGGATGAGGCTGTGTCTGCTTTGTTCAGAAATTCTAATATGAATTTGCTTTCTACATGGCTTTGCTCACACTTGTTCAAAATCAAGGAAGATACTGGAAGTGATATAAATGGTTGAGATAATCGGAGTTAGATTTAAAGAGGGAAGCAAGGTATATTACTTTGACCCTGATGGCAAAAAACTTGAGCAAGATGCGCTTGTTATAGTGGAGACTGCAAGAGGAATAGAGTGTGGCACAGTTGTAATTGCTAATAAAGAGGTGGAAGATGACAAGGTAATCTATCCTCTTAAAAAGCTCATCAGAATTGCTACAAAAGAAGATATCGAAAAGATAGAGCAAAATAGAGCTAAAGAGAAAAATGCATTCAAAGTTTGTCAAGAAAAAATCGTTGTGCATGAGTTGCCTATGAATCTTGTGGATGTAGAATATACATTTGATAATAGTAAAATTTTGTTTTACTTCACAGCGGATGGCAGACTGGATTTCAGAAGTCTTGTTAAGGACCTTGCATCTGTTTTTCACACTAGGATCGAGATGAGGCAAATAGGTGTGCGTGACGAGGCTAAAATGCTTGGAGGTATTGGTATTTGTGGCAGACCTTTCTGTTGCAAACAGTTTTTGGAGAACTTTCAGCCTGTTTCAATAAAGATGGCTAAGGAACAAGGACTTTCTCTCAGCCCTGTGAAGATATCAGGTACTTGTGGCAGGCTTATGTGCTGTCTGCAATATGAGCAAGATGTCTATACAGATCTGCTTAAGAAGACTCCAAAGATTGGCGCAATTGTAAATACACCTGACGGCAAAGGTGTTGTGACTGAAATCAATATCATAAGCGGAAATATAAAGGTTCATCTGGATAAATCCCCTGAGGGAATTTGTCATCTGTATAAGGTAGAGCAGGTGAAAACTCTTAAAGATGCACAGATCAGAGTGGATAAGAAAGAGCTTGAAGAGTTAAAGGGACTAGAATAATTTATGACATTTTTTTGTTGAGTTGTTAATATGACTATGTTAAAATTGTGTTTGTTTATTTATGGTTGTATGTATAACTGCTTTATGCATTCGACACAATGTTGATTAAGGTGGATGTATTATGAAAAGGGCAATTTTAACAGTTTTATCTATTTTGGTTTCGGCAACTGTTTTGGCAATACTAATTATGAGTATAGTTTATTCTTGTTCTGAAAGTCGTGTTGTAGATAAAGGAATGATGGCATATTATGGTTCTATGACCAGAAGTGTTGAAAATCGATCGGATAATGATTATCTGGAGAAATTTCAGGGCAAATGGATAGAAGATGGAAATAATAACTTTTTCTTCGTTCTTGAATTTGAGAAAGATAATTTAACAATCAAACATAATGATAAAATAGAATTTACCGGAAAGGTTGAGTCATCACGTAGCAATCCTAACTATGTAAGGATAGTCAATCAGGATGGTTCTGCAAGCTCACCGTTTTATGAGGTTGAATATAGAGATGGCGAGCTAAAAACATATATGGTTTTATATGATGATGAAAGCATGACGGAATATACATTTGTAAAATCACATTAAATAAGGAGGAAATTTTATGTCACTTAAGGATGATTGGAAAAACACAGGGAAAAATTTAGGAAATTCTTTTAAAGATTTGGGAAAAAGCATAGCCCGTTCTGCCAAAACAGGTGTAGGTAAGGTGGATGATGCAGTAGAGGGAAGAGAAAAGCAACCGGGAGAAAGTAATGTGTTTAATGATGGCACATGGAGGAAAACCGGTAAAAATCTTGGTGGTGCTTTTGCAGGCTTAGGCAAATCTATTGTAAAATCAGCCAGGGTAGGCATAGATAAGGTGGACGACAGCATAAGTAAGAAAGATCGGGATGAATAGGTGAAAATGTTGCTCAATATTCGATTTGAATATCGGATATTGAGTATTTTTTAAAAAATATGTATTATTTACTACTAAATGTGTTGCATAAAGCGTTATAATATGTTAAAATTGACTATGTAAGGGTTGATGTTTTTAGAAAAGGGGCAAACAAATATGAAAAAATTTATTTCTATCGTTCTTGCTGTGATGATTGCATTGCCGTTCTCAATAGTTGCTAATGCAAGCATGGCTGATGATAAGAAATTTATGGCTTATGTGCAACCAATTAAGACTATGAATGATAATATAGATTATTTTTCCACTGACACTGATATTTCGTTCAGGTCAACATCAAATGGATCTGACCCGACGATTTCTGTGCATTATGATGACAGATATTTCATGGCAGATAGTTCGGTATATAACAATGATTTGGCAAAGCTATCTCTCAGGATGTCTCTTTCGGCTTTCAACTGTGCAGCAGACGATGGTAGTTATTTAAACAAAAGTAGAAATATAGTCGATTTTATGAATAAATGTAAATTTGAAAATATTTATGTAAATGAAGACTATAAGAAAAAGCCTACCCAAAATTCTATTGGGGTATGCTTGGCAACAAGAAAGATAGGTGATACCACTCTTATAGCAGTAGCAATAAGAGGCGGTGGATATGAAAGCGAGTGGGCAGGCAACTTTAATGCAGTGACCAGTGGTGATACACATCCAGGATATGAGATTGCTTCTCGCAGTGTTCAAAAGTGTATACAATCATATATCAATAGATATTACACACTTTCACAAGAGCATGAAGCGGGAAAAACAAAGCTATGGATGGTAGGTTATAGCCGAGGTGGTGCTGTTGCAAATCTTACATCTGCTTTTATATTAGATGAAAAGATGTTTCCGAAAGAAAGGATGTATACCTATACTTTCGAGGCACCTCAGCCATCAGCAGTTGCATATCATGGCGATGAGTACGGTTGTATATTTAATATAGTAAATCCGGTGGATCTTGTACCAAGATTGATAATGAAGGATTGGGGATACGGTAGATTTGGCAAGGATTATTATATCCCTACTAAAAATAATGCAATCTTTGATAAGGTTTCTGATGAAGTTCTTAAGAAGGCAAATAAATATCTTGAATTGGGCGGTGAAGAATGGTTTGATGAAATTCCCGGTTCTACCACTTCGAACGCACCGGCACTAGACGATGTTATGACAATGTTTGCTGAGGAACTAAAAAGTCCGGATTCCAGTAAGTCTACTTTGCTTCTTAGTATTTTACAGGTTGTTTTTCTGAGAAAATATGCTTCATCAAGAGGAAAACCTGAAATTGACTTATCACAAGAATTGTTGGATACTCTTAGCAGAGTGGTAAATGTTAAATTTGATATAAGTTATATTCAACAGGGTATCAAGGCACACTATCCGGAGCTTACTCTAGCATGGTTAGATACCGTGCCACCACTTCCAAGCCCGGATGATTATCGAAAGGTAAGTCTTAATTCAAAGGTAAATATATCTGTGTATGATTCTAAGAGTAATCTTGTGTCACAGACCAAAGGTGGTAAACCACAAAGCATAGAAGGTTCTGGAATAGAGGCTGTGATTAAAGATGACTCTCAGATTTTGTATCTACCAACTTTTGAGGAATATATTATTAGACTTACTACAGTAAATGATGATGATCTTAATTACAAGGTTACAGAATTTATCGATGGAGAAGAGGGCAAGACGGTAAGATATGATGGTATAAAAGTTATATCCGGTGAAAAATATACGGGAATTATTGAAAATTTAGAGAAAACAAAAGATGCAAAATATATGCTCTTTAAAGGTGACTCGCATATACCGGTTTATAATGACACCGACATAGAGCCAGAAGATGACACAGATTCTTTCATTATTATAGAAACAGATTCTGATATTACTACAGATACTACTTCCGATACCTCAACTGACAGCACAGATACATCTTCAGGCACAGAACAAAAGCATATTATACCTGGTGATTTAAATGAGGATGATATCGTTACAATGGAGGACGTAGTCCTATTGCAAAGGCATATTGCAGATTTAGTGGCGATACCGAATAAAACATTGCTTTGTGCAGATGTAAATTTTGATAAAGATGTCAATATGGAAGATGTAACAAGAATGCAGACATATATTGCGAAGCTGATAGATAGCTTTTAATTCGAAAAAATAAGATGATTTATACAGCATATTGATGCCGATAAGGCGATAATATGCTGTATTTTTTCACGCAAAGTAGATTTAAAGCCAAAATATTGTTTTTAATCAAGAAAGTATGCAAATTTACTTGAAAATTTTCAATATTTGGGGTAAAATACAATACATGGAAAATTGTTTTTCTGATTATATCGAAAGGAATGACTAATAATGAATTATTTAAACAAAAAATCTGTAGAAGATATCGAAGTAAACGGCAAAAAAGTGTTAGTGCGTTGCGATTTTAATGTACCATTTGATGCTGAGGGAAACATCACTGATACAAAGCGTATTGACGAGGCCCTTAAGACAATTAAATATTTGCTTGCTCACAACGCAAAGGTTATTCTTTGCTCTCACCTTGGTAGACCAAAGGGTGAGTTTAATATGAAGTTCTCACTTGCTCCTGTGGCTGCTTATCTTTCTAAGGCTCTTGGCATGGAAGTTAAGATGGCTAAGGATGTTATCGGCGAAAGCGCAAAGTCAATAGCAGCTGACCTTAAAGAAGGTGAAGTTGAGCTTATCGAGAACGTTCGTTTCCACAAAGAAGAGGAAAAGAACGATCCGGCTTTTGCAAAAGAGCTTGCTTCTCTTGCAGAGGTTTATGTAAACGATGCTTTCGGAACAGCTCACAGAGCACACGCTTCTACAGCCGGTGTAGCTGATTATTTGCCGGCAGTTTGTGGCTATCTCATTCAGAAAGAAATTTCTGTAATGGGCGGTGCTCTCACAGAGCCAAAGAGACCTTTTGCTGCTATTCTCGGCGGTGCTAAGGTTTCTGATAAAATCGGTGTTATCAACAACCTCCTTGACAAGGTAGATATCCTTATCATCGGCGGTGGCATGGCTTACACATTTATGAGAGCTATGGGCAACGGCGTTGGCACATCTATCTGTGAGGAAGATAAGATTGACCTAGCAAGAGAAATGATGGAAAAGGCTAAGGAAAAGGGCGTTAAATTTCTTCTTCCTATCGATACAAAAATTGCAACAGAGTATGCACCTGATGCAGAATCAAAGATTGTTCCATCAAACGAGATTCCTGACGATTGGATGGGTCTTGACATTGGTGAAAAGACAAGAGAACTCTTTGCAGATGCTATTAAGGGCGCTGCAACAGTAGTATGGAACGGACCAATGGGTGTTTCTGAGTGGGAAAACTTTGCAGGCGGTACAATCGCAGTAGCAAAAGCTGTAGCAGAGAGCGGTGCTATTTCTATCATCGGCGGTGGTGACAGCGCAGCAGCAGTAGAAAAGCTTGGCTTTGCAGATAAGATGACTCATATCTCAACAGGTGGCGGTGCATCTCTCGAGTTCCTCGAGGGTCTTGTGCTTCCGGGCATTGCTTGCCTCAACGATAAATAATTACTAATAAAAATATTTTGAGAAAAAGGGATAGGGTAATTCTGTCCCTTTTTCACTGAAAAAAATGAAAGGATGCAATATTGTAAGTAAATATTGCGAATACTAAGACAATGAACAAGAATTTACGTAAAGCTGTTTTGGCTGGAAATTGGAAGATGAACAAAACTCGCAGTGAGGCTAAGGCTCTTATTTCTGAGTTGATCGCTAACGAGGATATCAAAAAGGCTGATTGTGGTGTGGTTATATGTGTGCCATTCACAAATCTTGAAACAGCATTAGAGCTAACAAAAGGCACAAACATTAAGGTTGGTGCTGAGAACTGCCACTTTGAAAAGAGCGGTGCTTTCACAGGCGAAATTTCAGCTGATATGCTGGTTGAGATGGGCGTGGAATATGTAATAATCGGACATAGCGAGAGAAGACAGTACTTCGGCGAAACTGATGAGACTGTAAACAAGAGAACTCTTGCAGCATTAAATGCAGGTCTTAAGGTTATACTTTGCGTAGGAGAAACTCTCTCACAGAGAGAGGACAACATCACTGAGGAGATAGTGTCTATCCAGACAAAAATTGCTTTGAAGGGCGTTACAGCAGAACAGCTTAAGAACGTGATAATAGCTTATGAGCCAGTATGGGCTATCGGCACAGGCAGAACAGCCACATCAGAGCAGGCAGCTGAGGTTTGCGGATTTATCAGAGGTATTGCATCAAAATTGTATTCTAAGACAGATGCTGATGCTCTCACAATCCAGTATGGCGGATCTATGAATCCCAAAAATGCAGACGAGCTTCTTGCACAAGAGGATATAGACGGTGGTCTTATCGGCGGTGCATCACTTAAGTCAGCAGACTTTGCATCATTAATCGTATCTGTATCTAAATAATTAAACGGAAAGGGTAATTATTACATGAAAAAGCCATTAGCTTTAATCATATTAGACGGCTTTGGTATTGCAGGAGATAACGGCAATGCTATCAAATCCGCAAATACGCCTAATATAGATAAAATATTTGCATCAAACCCTATCACACAGATAGGTGCATCCGGAATGGATGTAGGCTTGCCTGATGGACAGATGGGTAACAGTGAAGTTGGCCACACAAATATCGGTGCAGGCAGAATAGTATATCAGGAGCTTACAAGAATCACAAAATCTATCAAAGATGGTGATTTCTTTAGCAACCCAGCATTGGTTAATGCGGTTGATAACGCTCTTAAGAATAATTCTGCACTTCATCTTTTTGGACTTCTCTCAAATGGCGGTGTTCACAGCCACAACACACATATGTATGGCATTTTGGAGCTTGCCAAGAGAAAAGGTCTTAAGGAAGTTTATATCCATGCTTTTCTTGATGGTCGTGATGTGCCACCATCAAGTGGTATCGACTTTGTAAAAGAATGTGAAGAGAAGATAAAGGAAATTGGCGTAGGTAAGATTGCTACGGTTATGGGCAGATACTATGCCATGGATAGAGATAATCGCTGGGAGAGAGTAGAAAAAGCTTATAGCGCTATTGTTTATAGAGAAGGTGTGGCAGTTAGCGATGCTCTGAGCGCTGTTGCAAAATCTTATGAAGATGGCGTTACAGATGAATTTGTGCTTCCTGCTGTAGTAGACGGCGGTGCCGAATTAAAGGCAAATGATAGTGTAATTTTCTATAATTTCCGCCCAGACAGAGCAAGAGAAATCACAAGAACGTTTGTAGATCCGGAATTTTCAGGATTTGAGCGTAAAAACGGATTTTTCCCACTTGAGTATGTGTGTATGACTCAATATGATGCTACAATGCCAAATGTTGATGTTGCATTTAAGCCACAATCCCTCAAGAATACATTGGGAGAGTATCTTAGCACTAAGAATATGACTCAGCTCAGAATAGCTGAAACAGAAAAATATGCTCATGTAACCTTCTTCTTCAACGGTGGTGTTGAAACTGTTTCTGAAGGTGAAGACAGAGTTCTGGTGGCATCTCCAAAGGTAGCTACTTATGATATGCAACCGGAGATGAGTGCTTATGAAGTTGCCGATAAGTGTTGCGAGCGTATTGAAAGCGGAGATTATGATGTAATCATACTTAACTTTGCAAACTGCGATATGGTTGGTCACACAGGTGTGTTTGATGCAGCTGTAAAGGCAGTAGAGGCAGTAGATTCTTGTCTTGGTAAGGTGGTAGCATCTATTGAAAAGATGGGTGGCAAGGCTATAGTAACAGCCGACCATGGTAATGCTGACAGAATGTATGATGTAGATGGTTCTCCATTCACAGCTCACACCACAAATCCTGTACCACTATGTGTAGTCGGATATGATTGCAAGCTCAGAGAAGGAGGCAGACTGGCAGATATCGCACCTACTATGCTTGAGATGCTTTCTCTGCCACAGCCGGAAGATATGGATGGCGTTAGCCTAATAGCTCACGACTGATTTTATGCCGTATAATTTCTTTTTTATTGAAAAAGCAATTTGAAAGCACAAATAATTGATATTTATTAAATAACTGAATAAGATAATGCCCGATATTAAGTTTTATGCTTAATATCGGGCATTTTGTTATAAGAAAATTCCTTTCATTTGTTCTCAAGGTGTTGATTATATAATTATTTTCTTGTATAATTAAATAGTATAATTGTAAGTATAAGGAAAGAGGATAATTATGGTGTATTCTAGCAACAGCCTTGGTCTATATGGGCTTGATGCGTTTGTTGTAAAGGTGGAAGCCAATATAGAGGTAGGACTCCCATATTTTGGAGTGGTTGGTCTTCCTGATGCAGCGGTAAAGGAATCACGAGACAGAGTGAGAGCCGCCATGACTAACTGCGGATTTGAATTTCCTATAGGCAGAATTATTGTGAATTTAGCTCCCGCTGATATTCGCAAAGAGGGGCCAATCTATGATTTGCCAATACTTGTATCATTATTAATGGCAAGCGGACAGCTAAAAGGGCCGTTTTTAAAGTCTGCATTTATCGGTGAGCTTTCTCTATCAGGTGAGGTCAGAAGTGTGAATGGTGTGTTGCCAATGACGATAGCTGCCAAACAAGCTGGCTTTAAGTCTATTTTTGTACCATATGACAACTGCTACGAAGCAGCGGCAATAGAGGGTATCAATGTGTATGGCGTAAAAGATATTGCGCAGCTTTACAAATGCCTGATAGGCAAGGTTATGATAGAGCCTACCGTGTACAAACCGTCTGTGAAGCAAGAAACCTTTGCTTATCCTGATTTTTCGCAGGTTAAAGGACAACTAGAGGCTAAGCGTGCGCTGGAAATTGCAGCAGCAGGTGGCCATAATGTGCTTTTGATAGGCCCTCCCGGCTCCGGTAAAAGTATGCTCTCCAAGCGTGTTCCATCTATCCTGCCTGATATGACGTTTGAAGAAAAGATAGAAACCACCAAAATTCATTCTATAGCGGGAACATTGGGAAGTGGTGGTTCTTTGGTAAATGAAAGGCCATTTCGTTCACCGCACCATACAATATCTCCTGCCGGACTATCCGGCGGTGGCTCAATACCAAAGCCTGGCGAAATCAGTCTTGCACACAATGGCGTGCTGTTTTTGGACGAGATTGCTGAGTTTCCTAGAAATACTATGGAAGCATTGCGTCAGCCAATTGAGGATGGCATAGTGACTATATCCAGAGTGAGCGGCTCGCTTAGCTATCCGTGTGAGATAATGCTGATTGGCGCTATGAATCCATGCCCTTGCGGATATTTTGGACATCCTACAAGGCCATGCACGTGTTCAAAGTCTGCTGTAACTAAGTATCTTTCAAGAATTTCCGGCCCGTTGCTCGATAGATTTGATATACATATAGAGGTGCCTGCTGTGGAATTTAAGGATTTGAACTCCAGCATTAGTGCAGAAAGCTCTGAAAAAATCAAAAAGAGAGTTAATGAGACAAGAATGGTACAGCTGGAAAGATATAATGGTAAAGGCATAAACTGTAACGCAAAACTAAAGCCCGGTATGCTAAATAAATACTGCAAGCTGAGCGAGAAAGCAGTCAAGGTGATAGAAAAAGCTTTTGACAGCATGGGTCTTTCTGCCAGAGCATACGACAGAATACTAAAAGTGTCACGCACGATTGCTGATTTGGAAAGAAGCGAGATTATAAACGAGCGCCATATCTCAGAGGCGATTCGATATAGAAGTCTTGATAATAAATATTGGAAACATTAATTTAGTTTTGATAAGTTGGTGAATGAACTTATGTCAAAAAATACATCGACAAAACGAAAAACAAAGCATTTTGATAAATTCAAAAATCAGATAGAAAAAAACAAGTTTACATTTGTTATTTATCTTATATTGCGCTTTTTTGTGATAGCCTCTATGGTAAGTGCCGTTATAAGAGGCGATTGGGAAAGTGTGTATGTCTGTGTGTTATCGCTGGTGCTTTTTATGTTGCCTGCCTTTGTAGAAAAAAACTTCGGCATTGACATACCATCGCTTACAGAAATTATCATTTTGCTTTTTATATTTAGTGCAGAAATTTTGGGTGAGCTTCAGTGTTATTATATCAAGGTTCCGTATTGGGACACAATGTTACACACGATAAATGGATTTCTGTGTGCGGCGATAGGTTTTTCGCTGATTGATATATTAAACAGAAACGAAAAAGTTAAGTTTACGCTTTCCCCGTTGTTTTTGGTAACTGTGTCTTTTTGCTTTTCTATGACAGTGGGCGTATTGTGGGAATTCTTTGAGTTTAGTTGCGATATGTTCTTAAAAACTGATATGCAAAAGGATACTATAATTAATTCGATTTCCAGCGTGGTTCTAGATCCTACAAACAGTAACAAGGCAGTCGTTGTAGATGAAATAGACGACATAATTATAAATGGAGATAGCATAGGGTTAGGCGGATATATTGACATAGGTATAATTGATACGATGAAGGATCTTTTTGTTAACATGATAGGTGCAATTGTATTTAATATATTTGGATTTTTCTATTTAAAATCCAGAGGAAAAGGAAAAATAGTAAAGCTATTGGTTCCAATACCTGTGGAAAATGAAAACAAAGACAAAAATAAAAAAAATAGTCTTGAGGAGAAAAATTATGAGTGAATTGACTATAAATCGAAAAAAAACTAAGCTGATAAAGGTTGGAAATAAACTGATAGGCGGAGATTCGCCGATAACAGTGCAATCTATGCTTAATGTGCCATCCACTGATATAGCAGGCAGTGTTGAACAAGCTATTAGGCTTGAAAAAGCAGGATGCGACATTATCAGAATAGCAATACCTGATAAAGATGCTATACAGCTGATACCAGCCATAAAAAAAGAGGTGTCAGTGCCGATAGTGGCTGACATTCATTTTGATTACAAGTTGGCTCTGGAGGCTGCTCACGCCGGTATTGACAAAATTAGGATAAACCCCGGTAATATTGGCTCTGATGACAGAGTAAAGCAGGTGGCAGATATATGCCGTCAAAAAAACATACCGATTAGAATAGGCGTGAACTCAGGTTCATTGGAAAAAGAGATTTTGGCGAAGTATTCTCACCCTACAGCGGAGGCATTATGCGAGAGTGCTATGTATCATGCATCATTGCTGGAAAAATTTGATTTTGATGATATTGTGCTGTCTATTAAATCCTCTGATGTGCTTACAATGACCAGAGCATATACTCTTGCGAGCGAGCAGTGCAATTATCCTCTGCATCTTGGTGTTACTGAGGCCGGCACTAAACGCATGGGTATAATAAAATCCAGTGCAGGCATAGGCTCGTTGCTTTTAAATGGCATAGGCGATACTATTCGTATTTCACTTACTGCTGACCCTGTGGAAGAGGTATATGCGGCTAAGGATTTGCTTAGAGCGATAGGACTAAAAAAAGACGGTGTAACCTTTGTGTCGTGTCCAACGTGCGGAAGAACAAGGATAGATCTTATCGGACTGGCAGAAGCAGTGCAAAATAGACTAGCTGATTGTGATAAAAATATAAAGGTAGCTGTTATGGGATGTATTGTTAACGGTCCCGGAGAGGCACGAGAAGCCGATATCGGTATCGCTGGTGGCAGAGGCGAGGGATTGATATTTAAAAAAGGCGAGATTATAAAAAAAGTGCCTGAAGAACAGCTCCTTGATGCATTGATGGAAGAGATAGAAAAAATGTAATTATTTCTTTTAAAAATGATTGATTGTGGGGCAATGGAATGGCAAAGGTAAATTATGTGTTTGATGACTATATATCAGAGGATTTCCCTGGTGCAGTGGGCAAAGGCAATGTAGTATCTGTTGATATAAAGACTAATGAAAGAAAAATGTATCTCAAGATTAGCTTTGATTATTTCGTTCCTACAGCTCAGCTGGAAACAGCCGAGAGGATAATTGTTAATTCAAAGCTACAGCTTTTGAGCGCAAGTATATCACCTCTTTTTCCAAGTGAGTGTTTTAAGGTGGAATATTTTCAGGATATAGTGTCAAGATTAAAGAGAAACAATGCATCACTTAATGGTGTTTTTAATGACGCACAGGTTAGGGTAGACGGTGGTGTGCTTTATATCAAGCTTGCTCATGGCGGAAAAAACCTGATTGATTTGCTTAACATAAACGAACAGCTTATAAAACTGATAGAAAATGAATTTGGTTTGTCCTTTGTGATAAAATATGAAGGTGTTACCGAGGTGGATCAGGATTCTGCTGTGCAGATAGAGCATAAGGAAACAGAAATAGAGCGAGAAAAACGTGAACAGATAGTAGAGTATATGGAAGAATACACCGATAGCCTCAGAGATAAGAATGATGGAGTTACCATAGTTAACAACACTGTTAGAGAGGTTGAGGTGCGCACAGAGGAATTTATGTTGCCAAGACCTGTGCTGAGCATCCTAAAACCAGTGTATGGCAAAACAATAAGCTCTGCTGACGGGCTTGTACCAATATCATCTCTAAATAGTGAGTCCGGTATAGTTATGATCTGGGGCGAAGTTTTCTTTAAAGAGGATAAGCTCACCCGAAAGGGAGATAAGAAAATATACAATATCTCTATTACAGACTACACAGGTTCCATTACATTGAAAATATTTGAAAAGGTTGATAATTGCGGTGCGCTTGACGGACTCAAAAAGGGTATGCCTATCGTTGTGAGAGGAATGTGTGAGTTTGATAAATTTGATAACGATACGGTGATAACTGTTAAGGATATAGCCTCCACAGAGAAGGTCAAGGTGGTGGACAATGAACCTGAAAAGAGAGTGGAACTGCATTTGCACACCAATATGTCGCAGATGGATGCCGTGACAGCACCTGCTGCTTTGATCGAAAGGGCAGCTAATTGGGGCCATAAGGCTATTGCAATCACAGACCATGGTGTTGCTCAAGCTTTTCCGGAGGCTATGAACACAGTAGAAAGCATAAATGCAAAGAGAAAAAAGGCAGCAGAAGAGATGGGTCAGGAACCTGATCTTTTTAAAGTAATTTATGGTACAGAGGCTTATTTTGTAAATGATATTGTAGATTGTGTGTATGGCGAGAGTGAAAAAACAATAAAAGATGAGTCTGTCTTTTTAATGTTTGATAGAAACGACTCTAAGGTGACAGGTTTTTCGGCAGTGAGGGCTGCTGATGGCAATGTAATTGCTAGCACTGAGCATAATGACCTTGCAGATGATAACGAGGTTTTGGATAAAATCTGTGAGTTTGCTGTGGATGGCAGTGTTTTTATAGTCACTGATCTTAATGATATAAACTATCTGCAAGAGATTACAAAGGAAAATCAAGACCGTTTGAATTTTACATATATCGATATTATGACACTTTCCAGGGTGTTGCTCACAGACCTTAGCGCCGATGATATTATGTCTGTTGCAGAATACCTGCATCTTACAGATGATAAGACTATCGACACTTCTTTGCAGAAGTCACTGTTGCTTGTAGAAATCTATAAGCTATTGTGTCAAAGACTAGAGAATGATTATCAAATAAAAGAAATATCACGAATAAATACCGGTATATTAGACAAAGACCTCAAATCAATAAAGTATTTTCATCAGATAATACTTGTTAAAAACAAGGTGGGCTTGAAAAACCTATATAAGCTAATATCAAAAGCACATCTTGAATATTTTTATAGAAGACCTCGTATTCCCAAAAGCGAGTTGATAAAGCACCGTGAGGGATTGATAATAGGTAGTGCCTGCGAAATAGGAGAGTTATTCAGAGCGATTGTTGATGGCAAGCCCGATGAAGAACTCATCAAGATAGCCTCTTTTTATGATTATCTTGAGGTTCAGCCTATTGGTAACAATATGTTTATGTATCGTGATGGAAAGGTAGACAGTGTAGAAAAGCTTAAAGATTTTAACCGAAAAGTGGTAGAGCTGGGCGAGAAGCTTGG
The DNA here is from genome assembly GCA_016296885.1 of Clostridiaceae bacterium. Classification (GTDB taxonomy): domain Bacteria; phylum Bacillota; class Clostridia; order Oscillospirales; family Acutalibacteraceae; genus JAEEHZ01. Next base: position 25,829 of record JAEDHT010000021.1, read on the forward strand.
CAAACCTGTTGTAGCCACTTGTGATGTGCATTTTATGGATCCGCATGATGCAGATTATAGAAAGGTACTGATGGCAGGGCAGGGATTTACAGATTTTGACATTCAGGCTCCGCTCTATTTTAGAACAACCAAAGAAATGCTGGGTGAATTCTCTTACCTTGGCGAAGAAAAAGCCTATGAAATAGTAGTAAAAAATACTAACATGATAGCAGACATGATAGACTATGTGAGACCTATCCCGGAGGGTGTTTTTCCACCTTTTATAGATGGTGCAGAAGAACAACTCACCACAATCACATGGAAACGTGCAAAGGATAAATATGGTGATCCTTTGCCAAAGATAGTAGAAGACAGACTTAACAAAGAACTGGATTCTATCACAAAATATGGTTTCTCTGTGCTATACATGACAGCGCAGAAGCTTGTGGCTGATAGTGAAGCTCATGGATATTTGGTGGGCTCGAGAGGTTCTGTTGGATCTTCATTTGTGGCCACAATGTCCGGTATATCTGAGGTTAATCCATTGTGTCCTCACTATATTTGCCCGAATTGTAAAAATTCCGAATTTATCACAGACGGAAGCTATGGCTCAGGCTTTGATTTGCCTGAGAAAAACTGCCCTGTGTGTGGAACAAAATATCAGCAGGATGGTCACGAAATTCCATTTGAAACATTCTTGGGATTTAAAGGAGATAAAACACCTGATATAGACCTCAATTTCTCCGGTGAATATCAATCTTACTCGCATAGATACACGGAAGAATTGTTCGGACATGACAATGTGTTTAAGGCCGGCACCATCGCCACCGTGGCAGATAAGACTGCAATAGGTTTTGCAAAAAAATATTCAGATGTTAAGGGTGTTCGAATAAACAGAGCAGAGGAACTACGACTGGCATCAGGATGCACAGGCGCAAAGCGCACCACCGGTCAGCATCCGGGAGGAATGGTTGTTGTGCCAAAGGGTATGGAAATTTACGATTTTTGTCCTGTTCAGCATCCTGCAAACGACCAGAAATCAGACAATATAACAACCCACTTCGATTTCCACTCTATACATGACACCATATGTAAGCTGGATGAGCTTGGCCATGATGTGCCGACGATATATCATTATCTGGAAAAGTTCACAGGAATATCTGTGATGGATGTTTCGATGAGTGACAAGGATGTTATATCGTTATTCACATCTACCAAGGCGTTGGGTATTGAGCCGGAAGATATAGATTCACAAACAGGTACATTTTCTCTGCCGGAGGTGGGTACAGGATTTGTGCGACAGATGCTTTTAGAGTCACAGCCAAAGACATTTTCAGACCTTCTTCAGGTTTCGGGACTTTCTCATGGTACTGATGTGTGGATAGGTAACGCACAGGACCTTATCAAAGATGGTACCTGCACTATTTCAGAGGTTATAGGAACGCGTGATAGCATCATGACTTATCTGATGCACAAGGGACTAGATCCGCAAATGGCATTTAAAATCATGGAAATAGTGCGAAAGGGCAAAGCTACAAAATTGCTCACAGAGGAGCATATAAATTCCATGAAAGAGCATAATGTGCCACAGTGGTATATTGACTCCTGTATGAAAATTAAATATATGTTCCCTAAGGCTCACGCAGCCGCTTATATGATTGCTACTTTGCGTCTGGGATGGTACAAGGTGCATAAGCCTATGGAATATTATGCTGCCTATTTCACTGTGCGAAGTGAGGGTATCAACGCAGAAGTAGTTATTGGTGGCAAAGAAGTTGTAAAAAACAGGATGGATTTTATCAAGCAGTTGGGATATGAAGCCACTGCTACAAATAATCAGGAGTTTTCTATGCTTCAGATTGTTAATGAAATGCTTGCAAGAAAAATTAAATTTTTGCCGATAGATATATTCAAGTCTAAGGCGAAAGAGTTTGTAGTGGAGGATGATGGAATCCGATTGCCATTCTCCACTGTGGAAGGACTTGGTATAACAGTAGCAGAAAGCTTGGAGCAATGCGTGAAAGAACATGAGATAATTTCTATTGAGGATGTTATGATTCATGCTAAGGTTTCTAAGACTTTGATAGACAGAATGATCGGTCTGAAAGCCTTTGGCGATCTGCCTATGCAAAGCCAGATTTCAATGTTTTAAATTAAATGTATTAATTACAAGAGGTAAGTTTTATTATGAAAAAAGAAAATTTCAAAAATTATCTTTTATTTTTGCTCACGGGTGCGGCTGTAGTTTTGATTTTGTTAAATTTCAACGTGGTGTGGGCTGTGTTGGAAAAAATTATTTCTGTGTTATCGCCATTTATAGCTGGTTTAATCATTGCGTATGTGGTTAATATGCCTTATAACTGGCTCTACCACAGAGTTTTTGTCGGACTGGGCGATGAGAAAAACTTTAAGGGACGCTTACGAAAACCACTTTCGCTTATATTATCATTTCTGTTTTTTGGCGGTGTGATAGCATTTGTAATATGTATAATTGTGCCTGAATTGAGCAAAAGTATAGGCGTATTGCAGGAAAACATGGACGATTACATACTCGGAGCCAATAAATTGCTTGAGGATGTGCTCCCAAATATCGGTTATAAATATAGCGACAAAAATGATTTGCTAAAGCCACTCAATGATTTTTCAAAATTTTTGGGTGCTCAGGATATAAACAGCTTGGCATCTGATTTTATGAAGCTTATTTTCCCACAGCTTTATGATATTACAAAAAATATTACAATGACCTTGTATAATATAATAATCAGCACTGTTGTTTCTGTATATTTACTTGCATCAAAGGAAAAACTTTTATCACAGAGCAAAAAAATATTGTGTGCTTTGTTCAAAGAAAAACAGTTAAAATATCTGTTTAAGGTTGGCAGAACCTCAAACGAGATGATAAGTCGCTTTATATGTGGTAAGGTTATTGATTCAGCAATTATTGGTGTGCTATGCTTTATTGGTCTTACTATCTTTAAGTTCGATTTTGCAGGACTTATATCAATCGTTGTCGGTATTACAAATATAATTCCATTTTTTGGCCCTATCATTGGCGCTGTACCATGCGTAATATTGCTATTACTTGTAAATCCGATTAAAGCATTGTGGTTTATCGTATTTATACTTGTGTTACAACAAATAGATGGCAATATACTAGGCCCGAAGATTTTGGGAGAGACTATTGGCATGGATGGAGTTTGGATTATGTTTGGTGTACTTATTGGTGGTGGACTTTTTGGCCCGGTGGGAATGTTGCTCGGTGTGCCTGTGCTTGCTGTGATATATCTCTTTGTGAGTGAGCACGTAAGAAACAAGCTTGAGCAGAAAAACTGCACAGTGCACGCACATATAATAGACTATAACGGAGAAACTATACGAACATCTTCCGATGAGAAGAGAAGTGCTTTTGCTAATATTTTCAGAGGGAGAAAAAATTCTTCTGACAAGACAAATGAACCTGAAAAGCTTGAACAAAAGAAAACAAACCAAAAATAACGTTTTTATAAAAAAGGTGGTGAGAGAATGTTTGATTTAGCTGTGATAGGCGGAGGACCCGCCGGAATAACAGCGGCGATTTATGCCGTTAGAGCAGGGCTAAGTGTAAAGATTTTTGAGTCAGATACAGTGGGTGGTCAAATTGTGTCAACAGCTAGTGTGGAAAACTACCCCGGCTGTGCCAATATGGAGGGCTGGAAGCTGGCTAACCAAATGAAAGCACAGATAGATGATATGAATATCGATGTTTGCTATGAAAAGGTGGTTAATTTGAAAAGTGGCGAGGACATAAAAACCATAGTAACAGACAAAAACGAATATCAGTGCCACGCTGTGATAATAGCCAACGGATGCAAACGTCGTCAGCTTGGATGTAAAGGTGAAAAAGAGCTATTGGGCAAGGGAGTGTCTTACTGTGCAGTCTGTGATGGTGCTTTTTTCAGAAAGAAGACCGTTGCGATAGTAGGCGGGGGAAACACTGCCTTGGAGGATGCCATATATCTTTCAAAAATATGCGAAAAGGTGTATGTTGTTTATCGTGGTCACAAACTCCGAGCAGAGCAGTATCTTGTAGACGCAGTGAAAGAAAAGGAAAATGTGGAATTTTTGTATAACACTCAGGTTACCGAAATATGTGGAGAAGACAGAGTGTCATCTGTTAATCTTAAAGATACAAAGAGTGGTGCAGAAAGCCGTATGGACATAAATGCTGTGTTTATAGCTATTGGTTTAGAGCCGGATAATGGTGTTTTTAAAAATGCTGTAAAGCTCGATGAATACGGTTATATTATAGCTGATGATTCTTGTGTAACTAGTGAGTCGGCTATCTTTGCAGCCGGAGACACACGCACAAAATCACTCAGACAAATTGTAACAGCCTGTGCTGATGGCGCCATAGCTGCCACGCAGGCACAAAAAATAATTTATCATAAAGGAAAGAGGGAAAAAGTATGTCAGTAATAGAATTGACAAGCAAAAATTTTGATGAGGTTATAAACAATGATTCTAAGCCGGTTTTGGTGGATTTCTGGGCAGGATGGTGTGGCCCATGTATGATGCTAAAGCCTGTGGTACATGAAGCCGCTGATGAGAGGGACGATTTCGTGTTTTGCAGTGTTGATGTAGACGAACAGGGTGAACTGGCTGAGAGATTTTCTGTGATGAGTATACCTACATTGATTATATTTAAAAATGGCCAAATAATTGAAAAGACACAGGGTGCGATGTCGAGAGATAAGCTTGATATGTTACTTGATTCTTGCATTGCAGGTAAAAATAATTAAAAAATTAACAAAATTTTTTAAAAAACTCTTCCAATTTAGGTAATTATGTGATACAATCGGTTTGTGGAAAGGATTTGATATATAATTCCCACAAGATTACCCAAAATAGGAGGCACTGAGTTATGAAAATTAGTATTACAGGAAGAAAAGTTAATCTTAGAGATAATTTTAAGGAGAGAGTTGAAAAAAAGCTTTCAAAATTTGAACGTATGTTCGGAGAAGATGCTCAAGCTCAGGTAACTGTTACACTTGAAAAGAACCGTCAGACGGTTGAAGCTACTATAAATAATGATGGCATGATTTATCGTGCTGAAAATACAGCAGCAGAAATGAACGATGCTTTAGATCAGGTTGTATATTTGCTTGGCAGACAGATTCGCAGAAACAAAACTAAGCTCGAAAAGCGCCTCAAATCAGGCTCTATTGATGCATATTTGGTAGAAGAACCGGATCTTGAAGATGTGGAAGAAGAGCTTGAATATGATATTGTAAGAAAGAAAGAAATCCCTGTTAAGCCACTTACAGTTGATGAGGCTGTTTTACAGATGAATATGATCGGCCACAAGTTCTTTATGTTTACTAATGCTGATTCCGGCGATATCAATGTTGTTTATGTGCGTGAGAATGGCGCATATGGATTGCTTGAACCAAAGATGGATTGATTGCTTAAAAATCAACTGAAAATTAAATAATTAGATAATTAAAATGCCCGATATCAGGTGATTTCACTTGATATCGGGCATTAAATATGGAGCTGTCGCATTTAGGTTATATGCACAAATAAACGAGGCTGTTATCAAAATCAGCTCCCTCTGACGAGGGAGGTGGGCAGGTTATAATACGAAGTGCAACACTAGTAAAAAAATAGACAATATACGCTCCAAGGTGTAAAATGTAAATTACCACAAATACAAGAACACGGAGGAGAGTATATTGTCATACACACATTTTACACTAAACGAAAGAAAATATCTACAAAAACTTTTATCCGAGGGTAAAAGTTTTCGAGAAATTGCAGCTATTTTAGAACGAAGTCCATCAACTATCAGCCGTGAAGTCAAAAGAAATCGTGCCAAATACAAGCCAAAGGGAAAAATCTTAAACAAATATTGGTACAATCACTGGCGAGCAGAAAATTTATATATTCGCCGCCGTAGAGAGCAGCAAAGGAGAGCTCTGCAGGAAAATACTCCGGAATGGAATTTTATTATAGAGGGATTAAAGAAATTCTGGTCGCCGGAAGCAATTTGTGGAAGGTGGAAACTTTTAAACCCTAACAAGAAACCACTGTGCATATCAACAATATATCGATACATTAAAAGGGGTGAATTGCCTGATATATCAGCAAAAAAGCATCTACGACGAAGAAACAAACGCAAACAAACCAGAAATGCTAACTACAACACCATACATCCAGACCGTATTATTCCCGAATGGACAAGTGAGATAAAATCACGCATACGCATAGGTGATTGGGAGGGCGATACGGTTTACGGAGCCGTAGGAAAAGGACTATTAGTAACGTTGGTTGATAGAAAAACTAGGGAAACGCTGAATAAATCAGTATTTAGATCGATATATAAGCGATGAAGCTA
>JAEDHT010000052.1 GCA_016296885.1 Clostridiaceae bacterium
GCTTTTCTCTCCCTCCGTCAAAACTTCGTTTTGCCACCTCCCTCGTCAGATGGAGCCAAGAAGGCTAGGTGCGAATTTCCTGCGGCGAGGCCGCCGGCAAATACGCAAAAGGCTGTACAAATTAATGCACAGCCTTCTACGTAAGGGGTTTAGATAAGGAAATGGGTATGAGTATATAAGAAGAACTCAAAGTTAATGCCTTGCCTAGTAGAAATAATATGTGTGGCAAGGTGGGGGGATAGTCTGCACATTATGCCGGAGATGGCAATATGGTGCAGATTTTTTATGCTCTCTTTTTTGGGATTCGCAAAGAATATTCTATATAATCGTCAGTTTCCACCTTTTCGGCGTTTGCCTCTATCCCAGAGCGTTTCATTGTATCGAGCGCCTTGTTTATCGTATTCATAAATATTCTTACATCTTTTATAACAGGCGTTTTTGTAATATTCTTTTTCTTTGACTTTGACAGGAGACTATCATCTGTAAGAACTTGTCTTATCAGCTCTTCGGTTTGCATTACGTTGAGCTTATTTATGATAACTCTGCTAAGTATGTTTTTTCGCAAGGAGATATCATCTATTATGAGCAGTGCTCTTGCATGACGTTCTGACAAACCTTCTTTTATTATCCAGTTGCGTTCATCCTCTGATATCCTCAGCAGACGTAGCTTGTTTGCAATGGTGGATTGTTTTTTTCCCAGTCGCATTGCCACTTGCTCTTGCGTGAGCGAAAGCTCTACCATGAGTCTCTTTATGCCTTCGGCTTCTTCAAAGGGGTTTAGATTAGAGCGTTGGATGTTTTCTATTAGTGAATATATGGCGGCTTTATTGTCGGTGCAGTTGTTTATTATGCAGGGTACCTTTGAAAGTCCTGCCCACTGTGCCGCACGCAGTCGGCGTTCACCGGCGATAAGCTCGTATTCATTTTTGTTTACCTCACGCACCGTGAGTGGTTGCAGTATGCCGTTATGGGTGATGCTCTCTGCCAGTGAGCTTAGCTCGGTTTCATTGAAAAACTGGCGTGGCTGATACTTGGCAGGGCGAATTTTGTTGATAGGAATTTGGGTTATTTTATTTGTGTCGTTTTTGCCAAGCATAAGTTTTGCACCACCTTTTTGCAAGATTTTTATACTGCTTGTCCCTTGCGACATAGATATAATATCACTTCGAAAGGGTAAAAATTGTCAGTTTTTGGCAATTTTAAAAAATAATAAAAAAATTACCAAATACCTTTAATAAGGTAAATGGTAATCGTTTAGGATGATATTTTATTGTCAGTTTATTGTGATAATGCACACTTCGGGTGGATTGTTAAATCTAGGTATGGGTTTGGAGTTGCCTAGCCCTGATGTGACTATCATATCGGCGGTGTCTCCGTCAAAGTAGCCTTTGTCGTATTCTCCAAACCAACCTTGATTTGGGGAATACAGCCCACCCACAAATGGCAATCTTACGATACCGCCATGGGTGTGGCCTGCCAGCATTAGGTCGATATCAAAGCTGTGTAGCTTCCATTTATATGCTTCGGGATAATGACATAACAGCAGGGAGAAGTTGTTCTGCTGTGCTTCTAGAAATTTTTTAAAAAAAAGAGCTTCGTCATTGTCAAAATCGGGAGCGTCATATTCATAAAAAGGATATTGCTTTAACCCGCCTATGATAATTTGCTCTCCGTTTTTGCAATTATAAGTCACCATTTCGTTATTGAGTAAAATGGCACCTGTATCTATCAGTGATTGCTTAAACTCTGCGTTATTATCAAAATACAGCTCGTGGTTACCATATGTATAATACACCGGCGCCACTTGTACAAGCTGTTTTGTGAGTGTTACTATCACAGAGTAGTCATCTACTCCTTCTGTGACCATATCGCCTGACATGGCAATGATATCCGGTTTTTCAGATTTAATTTTTTCTATAAGCTCTATATTATCTGTTCCAAATTCTTTGTTGTGAAGATCGGCTATCAATGCCACTCTGAGGCTTGCAGATGTTTTATCAGTATTTATGTGATACCGTGTGATTATAATTGAAGATTGATCAAACATCAAGAATCCGAAGATTAATGATGCGCATATCACCAGTATTACAAGAGATTTTATTATTATAGTACGTGGTTTTTTCGTAATATCACCTGCTATTTTATCATTTTAGTTTTAGGTTAAAGCCAAGCTCATTAATGAACCAAACATTTCCGGCTTTAAAATCTTTTCCGTTAAGATAGTTAAGTATGCCTGCGTCTTCATCAAAAGAAAAGGTGAGCCTGTAGGAATACAATGCCTGCCACTTCATACCAAGACGTCTGTTTTGAGCGTTGGTGTCTTTGCCGTATTTGCCGTCGCCAACGAGCGGGTGACCGATATGGGACATATGAGCCCTTATTTGATGGGTTCTTCCTGTGAGAAGCTCTATTTCCAGCAGAGACATATCTCGCTTTTCTTCAAGCACTTTATATTTTGTTTTTATTATCTTAGAGTTTGGAAATTCGTTATCGCTTATGAACACCTTATTTTTATCTTCGTTCTTCTCCAGATAGGCGGTGAGCAATGCTTCTTTGGTCTTGACTCTGCCATACACAGCGCAGAGGTATATTTTCTTAAGTTCACGGTTTTTCATCTTTAAATTTAGAATTCTAAGTGACTCGGCATTTTTGGCGGCGATTACAATACCACCCGTGTTTCTGTCTATTCGGTTTACGAGTGATGGGGCAAAGGAGTTTTCCTCCTTGGGGTCATATTCGCCGGTTTTATACATATGATGCTGGATTCTAGCTATAAGGGAATCAAAGTGATAGCTTTCGTCGGGATGAACCAGCAGACCGGGCTTTTTGTCTAGCAACATAATATTTTCATCTTCGTATATGATATCCAGCTTGTCCGGAGCTTTGAGGAAGTCATAGTCAGGCTTGCTAGATTCAAAAAACTCATCTTTTATGTAAAGCGTGATTACATCATTTTCGCAGAGGCGATAGTTTATTTCGGCTTTTTTGCCATTAACCTTGATGCACTTTTTTCTTAAATATTTGTACATTAGTGTTTTGGGAAGTGTCTGGAGATGCTTTTGCAAAAAGCTGTCTAATCTCTGACCGCTATCGTTTTTTCCCACCACAACAGTTTGCATTTCAGTGTCCTCCAAAAAATAAATATAGCTAAAAAAAGCACCCCGCTACCGAATTTTAAAACTCGGAGCGAGGCAAATCTTTCGAATTAATCAGTAAAGCCAGACTCAACTAGTTTTACAAGGTCCTCAACTGCATCTTCTTCGTCAGCACCGTCAGCAATGATCTTGATAACTGTGCCACCAACAATGCCAAGAGAAAGAACGCCAAGAAGGCTCTTCGCATTCACACGTCTTTCATCTTTCTCGACCCATATAGAGGCCTTATACTCGTTAGCTTTCTGAATAAAAAATGTAGCAGGTCTTGCATATAACCCAACATGGTTTTGAACCATAACTTCCTTAATGTACATTTTGAACCCTCTCCTACCTGGTACGATATAAAAAAATAAGGTATCAACTGATATCTTTGTTATTATTATATCATTTATGAAGTATTCGTCAACAGAAATCGAACAATTTCGGATGAATGACAACAATTTGGATTTTTTGGAGGTTTTTTGTTGTGCATTTATACAATTTTCTAGTATAAACATTGTTTAACTTTTCTAAAAAATTTGCGGGAAACCCGATTTATGTTGATTTTTTGTTGTTTTTTAAAATCTTAATATCTTCTTTTGTTAGTTCGATTTTTTCATACATATCGGGGCGAAGCTCTTTTGTTATCAAAAGTGACTGCAATCTTCGCCATTTTCGCACGTTTTCGTGATGACCTGATATCAAAACCTCTGGCACAGCTTTGTCATGCCACACCTGTGGCTTTGTATATTGCGGATATTCCAGCAGACCGCTATAGTGGCTCTCTTCCTCAAAGCACAAGGCATCTGAGAGAACACCGTCTTTCATTCTGCTAATAGAATCTGCAAGCACAAGAGCAGGCAATTCTCCGCCTGTGAGCACATAATCACCAATAGAGATTTCCTCATCCACGTATTCATCGAGGACTCTTTGGTCTACACCTTCATAATGCCCACAAAGTATGCAAATATTATCATATTGTGCAAGCTCTTTCACCTTTTGCTGTGTTAGTGTTTGCCCTTTTGGCGACATATATACCAGATGGGGGCGTGTTCCGTTTTTTTTGCAAATATCCTCAAAGCACAGTGCAATAGGCTCTGCTTTCATTAACATCCCCATGCCTCCGCCATATGGAGTGTCGTCCACTCGACGGTGCTTATCAAAGGCAAAGTCTCTTAGCTGATGACATTCTATTTCAATATGGCCACTTTTTCTGGCACGCCCAATTATGCTTTCGCTCAAAAACGCCTCGCACATTTCGGGAAAAAGCGTGATAATATCAATCTTCATCATCAAACATTCCCTTCATTGGGCGGATTTTTATTATTTCATTCTCGATATCAATGCTGATTACTACATCGTCGATTACAGGGATATAATGCTTTTTGCCGTCGTCGCCGGTAACTTCGTACACATCGTTTGCGCCGGTAGCAAAGACCTCTGTAACATTGCCATAGCAGACGTTTTCGTCATCAGCGTTGCACACATTTGAGCCAATCAGGTCTTGTATAAAATAAGCGTCTTTATCCTTTAGGATATCGCTTCTTTCGGCATACACCACGACGCCTCTTAGCTTCTCTGCTGATTCCACAGTGCTTATGCCGTCTATTTTTGTGATAGTTTGGTTTTTGTGAGGCTTTGAGCTTACGTTGTAGCAGATGCTTCCGTCTTTGTTGTATAGTTTTTTTATTTTGCTTAGGATTTCGGGAGAGTCACACCATGAGTCTATGCGAACCTCGCCTTTTATTCCGTGGGTTGTAACGATCTTTCCCACTTCAAGATATTTCTTTAACATAGTTATTCCCACAAGGGTATAAAAAAACCCTTATTTCCTTTCGGACAGTCTTTTTAATTTTTTTAGATTATAACACAATATTATTGAATATTTCAATCGCTTGGGAAAATAATACTTATAAAATAATTCCAAAAGGAGATAAAGACAATGCCGGTAGCATCAGTTAATAACTTACAAGGAAGCAAGACAGAAAAGAACATTTATACCGCCTTCACAGGCGAAACTCAGGCTCACATTAAGTATACCTACTATGCAGAGAAGGCACGTGAGAATGGTTACAATCAGATAGCAGATATTTTTGAGGAGACCGCAAAAAACGAGCTTGCTCATGCAAAGATATGGTTTGAATATCTTAAGGGTGGCGAAGTGCCAAGCACTGTGGAAAATCTCAACGATGGCATTAGCGGAGAGCATTTTGAGTGGACCGAGATGTATGCCGATATGGCAAAAGATGCTCGCTCAGAGGGCTTCGACAGACTTGCTTATCTTTTTGAAAGCATTGCAAAGATAGAAAAAGAACATGAGGAACGTTTCGCCAAACTCTTAGAAAACGTGAAAAACGGCACCGTTTTCTCCAAAGAGGGCGATGTTGTGTGGGTGTGCCAGAACTGCGGTCACATCCATGTGGGAAAAACTTCTCCTCAGGTTTGCCCTGTTTGCGCTAAACCTAAGGCTTATTTCGAGGTTAAGAAAAATAATTATTAATTTACTTTTTCTTTCAAGAGAAAGAAAAAGTAAACAAAAAGAAAGCGAATCGGGCATTTAAAAATAATATTTGCTGAATTTTAGTGCGAAATCCCTGCCGGCGAGGCCGGCTCACGAGAAAGAAAAAGTAAACAAAAAGAAAGCGATATGTGTGATGATTAGATAAGATATATGGCTTTGTTGCTCGGTAGAGGGCTTTTACGATACGAGAAAAGCTAGTATTTGCAGTCAATTACTTGCAAATACTAGCTTTTTTCTGTCTTGGTGCAGACTTTTGGGATTTTTCATCAGGCTTTGCTTTGTCATTTGTGGCTTACACTAATTAATGCGGATTTGCAGTTCACTCCGTGCAAATCCGCGTTATCCTAGCTTGCCGTCAGGTAAATTGACTATATCGTTTTAGTTAATTTGGTGCAAAAGGTAGCCTCCCTCTGACGAGGGAGGTGGATTTTGCGAAGCAAAAGACGGAGGGAGAGAAAAGGCATCAAATATATCAACCTATCTTTAAATTATGCTATCGGTCTTTCTGTAAAATATAATTTAAAATCTTCGCTTGATTCTATTCCGTTTTTATCTTTTATTTTCACAGTTAAAATACATATGGTTGGACTTGGTCGATCTGTGCTGATAGAAACACTGTTTGTAGCGGAGTAGTCATCGGTCAGCTTTTTGCCGTCTAGCAAGAACATATATTCATAAGGCTCAGTACCCATAAGAGCATTTGCTGTAATCTTGATGTTTTCATCGCTTGTGTAGATACGAATTACTTCGCCTTCATCGTATCTTTTTTCAAATATTACTGCATTGTCAAAATCAAGTGATTTTACCAAAGGTTTATCGCTATCAAGCGATTCTACCACTTTGAAATAAAGTGATTCTTCCCTAGTTTCATCAAAGCCGTTATAAACCTTGGCGGTTATCTTATAATCTCCTGCTTTATCAAACTTATACTCAAAAGAGCGAGCTTCTTCACGCTCACGCACCATCACGTCATTCACAAAAAACTCAAATGTAAGCGGTGCGTAACCACGGGCTTCTTCCACCGTGAATTTTACACTTTCGCCGGCTATCGCTTTGCCTGAAAGCACACTGGCTGTGATGGATGTTGCCTCTACGTATGTTCCTAAAATGTCGTCTCTGCCAAAGGTGTGGATTATCTCTGCAATTTTTTGCTGGAGGAGAGTTACATCTTCCATGTTTATATCGCCATCATTATTTACATCGGCGGCGACAAGCCCACGCTTGCTGATTTCGGTGATTTCTGCAATGTATCTTTGCAGAGTGACCACATCATCCATATTTACATGATGATCTTGTGTTACGTCGCCTATAAAAAGTGGCGTTCTCTCTGCATATGCGGTTATGATAGCTGTGCTTGCTAACATAGCGACAGCTATTAATGATGATAAAATTCTTTTTTTCATAGTATTACCTCCTGATATACTAACAATATTTAATTTTCTTATCCTAGGGAAACACTGATTAAATAAAAAAATAATTCTATATTAGAATAAAGAATCAA
>JAEDHT010000022.1 GCA_016296885.1 Clostridiaceae bacterium
TGGAACATCATATTTTTTTGAGAAAAGTGTCACCTATCATTGACGACTTTACATGCAAAAGAACGGGATTCGATACAAATCGCTTGATTTTTTTGCTTTAATGTTTTAAAATATTATAAAATGGTATTTTAAGGTTTCTTATAATATAGGAATAGTATTTGTGACACGTGATGATTTGCAGAGTGGATATCTAATGCACTGCTAATCTGTGTTGGCGCAGAAAAAAGAGTGATAGAGGTGATGGCTACGGAAAATAAATATGACTTAATTGTAGTTGGCGGTGGGCCGGCTGGCATGATAGCTGCCATAAATGCTGCTCAAAATGGCTTTAAAACACTTATTTGTGAAAAAAATCCTAGGCTGGGCAGAAAGCTTCTGATCACAGGCAAAGGCAGATGTAATGTTACCAATAATTGTGATGTAAAAACGTGTATAGACAATGTAACCTCTAACAGTTCATTCTTATACAGTGCTTTCAATTTTTTTACACCACAAGATACTATAGATTTTTTCGAGCAAAACGGACTTGAGCTGAAAACAGAACGAGGAAACAGAGTTTTTCCGACATCAGATAAGGCACTTGATGTGGTAAACACGCTTATCAATCTTGTTAACAAGAACAACGTGACAGTGATACAAGCTGATGTGAAAAAGCTTATAATAAATGATAGCGTAGTAGAGAGTGTAGAATCATCATCCGGAGATATTTACCACTGTGACAATGTTATTATAGCCTGCGGAGGTAGGTCTTATCCGAGAACAGGCTCTACAGGTGACGGATATCGTCTGGCTAAGCAGGCAGGGCATACTATAACTCCCATTAGACCTAGTCTTGTGCCGATAGTTAGCAATGATTCTTTTTGCGCTGAACTTCAAGGACTTTCACTTAAAAATACGCATATTTCATTGGTGAGAAAAAAAGATAAAAAGTGCATTTTTGAAGATTTTGGCGAAATGTTGTTTACACATTTTGGTGTGTCAGGACCGATGGTGCTGAGTGCATCTGCTCATGTGCCTGATGCGAGGGGCGGTGAATATGAGCTTGTGCTTGATTTAAAGCCCGCTTTATCATATGAAAAAACAGATGCACGGCTCTTGCGTGATTTTGCAAAGTTTCAAAATAAAGACATAGGTAATTCGCTCTTTGAGCTATTGCCTAAAAGTATGATACCGGTCATTCTCAAAAGGGCAGGCATACCAGCAGATACAAAATGCAATTCAGTTACCAGAGCACAGAGGGAGAGCCTATGCAAGCTTCTAAAAGGTTTCACGGTGAGTATAGATGGTTTCCGCCCGATAGAAGAAGCCATAATCACAAAAGGCGGAGTTAATGTAAAGGAAATTACGCCAAAAACAATGGAATCAAAGCTTTGCAAGGGTTTATACTTTGCAGGTGAGGTGATAGATATTGATGCATACACAGGCGGTTTTAATCTGCAAATAGCATTTTCTACAGGTATGCTCGCATCTTCCAGTATATAAACATATTTTATAAACAATAATTAAGGAGTAATAAAAATGATAGCAATTGCAATAGACGGACCGGCGGGTGCGGGAAAAAGCACCATTGCCCGCATGGCGGCTAAAGAGTTAGGCTTTATTTATGTAGACACAGGCGCACTCTACAGAACAATCGGTGTTGCTGTTAGCAGAACAGGCACAGATACGGAAAATGAAAAAGATTTAAAGGCACTGCTTGATAAGATAAATATTGAGCTTGCTTTTGAGGATGGAGTGCAAAAGGTGATTTTAGATGGCGAAGATGTATCAGAAGCTATCAGAACACCGGATGCCAGCATGATGGCATCAAAGGTTTCTGCTATACCTATGGTTAGAGAAAGTCTGCTTGATTTGCAACGAAATCTTGCAACAAAGAACAATGTAATTATGGATGGCAGAGATATTGGCACAGTTATCTTGCCTGATGCTCAGGTTAAAATATTTCTTACAGCATCTCCTGAGGTTAGAGCAAAGAGAAGATATGATGAGTTGTTGGCAAAAGGAAAGAATGTCAGCTTTGACGAGGTTCTGTCTGATATGATTTTGCGTGACAAAAATGACAGCGAAAGAGAAATAGCCCCTCTAAAGCCTGCCCCAGACAGTGTGCTTGCAGATACATCAGATGACAACCTCGAAGAAGCCATATCAAGGGTTGTTTCTATTATTAAAGATAAGCTAGGAATATAATATTGACTATTTCTAAAATATAAAAATTAAGTTCAGGTGATAGTTATGAATAAAGTACCGGGTTTTTATAAATTTGCGAAAGGTGTTTTCATTCCGATAATGAAAGGTTTGTTTCGTTGCAAGGTTTCTAATGCTGATGTAGTGCCGGAGGATGGCAGGTGTATCATCTGTTCCAATCATCTGTCGCTGCTAGATCCTATGGCACTTGGTGTTGCACAAAAAAGACAGATCAAATTCATGGCAAAGGAAGAGCTGTTTAGAATAAAACTGCTTGGACCTGTTATGAAAAAATTGGGAGCTTTTCCGGTTGTTCGTGGTGCCGGTGATGGTAAGGCTATCAGCATGGCAGAGCAAATTTTGCAAAGTGACGAGATATTTGGTATTTTTCTTGAGGGAACACGCTCCAAAACGGGCGATTTTTTGCGTCCACGTGCAGGTGCAGCGCTCATAGCTTTTCAGACTAATTCGCCTGTTGTACCATGCTGTATCACACCAAAAAAGAAAAAATACAGACTTTTTACACGCACGCTTGTCACTTTTGGACAGCCAATCACTTGTGAGGAACTGGGCTTCAAGGAGGGTACACCATCAGAGATTCGCACTGCCACCAGAATGATAATGGACAAAATCAAAGAGATGAGGGCAGAGCATTTGGAGGAGTTTGGAAATGCCTGAGATTATAGTAGCAAAAACAGCAGGCTTTTGTTTTGGTGTAAACAGAGCAGTCAATAAGGTTTATGAGCTTTTAGATGAAAACAAAACTGTGACTACTCTGGGGCCTATAATTCACAATCCGCAGATGGTACAAATGCTGTGTGATAGAGGTGTTATGATTTGTGACATTCCAAATGAATGTGATCGTGACAGTGTGCTTGTTATCCGTTCACATGGAGTGTCACAATCAGTTATGGATGATATAAACTCATTGGGGTTAAAATACGAGGATGCGACTTGTCCTTTTGTAAAGAAAATTCATAAGATTGTGAAGAAGGCCGGTGAGGATGGAAGAATAGTTCTGATTGCCGGCGATTGTAAGCATCCGGAAGTAGAGGGTATAATTGGGCATTGTGTGTCTGATTATTATACCTTTAACAGCCTGGATGAGCTGGAAAATCTCAACAAAAGTCACCCGGAAATCTTAAGTTTGCCTGTTTCTGTGGTTTCACAAACCACATTTAGCAAAAAAGAATGGAAAAAATGTTTAAAAATTGCTAAAAAGGTCTATACAAATGCTATTTTTTTTGATACAATATGTGATGCAACGTCAAGTAGACAAAGCGAAGCTGAGCATTTGGCACAAGATGCCGATATTATGATAATAGTCGGCGGTAAGCATAGTTCAAATACAGTCAAGCTGTATGAACTGTGCAAAATGAGATGCCCTCGCACTTTTTTGATAGAAACCAGTGCAGAGCTAAACTCACAAATGATATCAGGCGCCCAAACTATTGGCGTAACGGCTGGCGCATCTACACCGGCTTGCATAATTAAGGAGGTACTGGACACCATGACAGAAATGATTAAAGAAAACAATGCTTCAGAAGCAAGCTTTGAGGCTTTGCTCGAAGAAAATCTCAAAAACTTCAACACTGACCAAAAGGTTATAGGTAAAGTAGTTAGCATCACACCTACAGAGGTATATGTAGATGTTGGCAGAAAGCAGTCAGGAATTGTAACTCTTTCTGAGCTTACTGATGACCCAACTCTCAAGACAAGCGATGTATGCAAGGTTGGCGACGAGCTTCAACTTCTCATCCTTCGCACTAACGATCAGGAGGGCACAATCTTCCTTTCAAAGAAGAAGATTGACTCTGTAAAAAATTGGGAAAAGGTTAATGCAGCTGTTGAAAGCAAGGAAATCTTGTCAGGCGTAGTTGTTGAAATAAATAAGGGAGGCGTTGTTGTAAGCGTTGACGGTGTTAGAGTATTCGTTCCACGTTCACAGGCTACATTATATCGCAATGATGATGTAGAGTCCCTTATCAACAAGAGAGTAAATCTCAGAATCACTGAGGTTGGCGACAGAAGAAGAGTAGTAGGCTCTATCAGAAATGTTCTCGCAGAAGAGAAGCAGGCTGTAAAAGATGCTTTCTGGAGTTCAATCGAGGTAGGTAAGGTATATATCGGAACAGTTAAGTCTCTCACAAGCTATGGTGCATTTGTAGACATTGGCGGAGTGGACGGTATGGTTCATATTTCTGAACTTTCCTGGTCAAGAATCAAGCATCCTTCTGAGGTTGTAAACGTAGGCGATACACTTGAAGTTTATGTTAAGGATCTTGATAGAGAGAATGGTAAGATTTCTCTTGGTTATAAAAAGGCAGAGGACAACCCTTGGGAGATCTTCAAGAGAGATTATGAGGTTGGCAAGGATGTAGAGGCACAGATAGTTAGTCTTGTTTCCTTTGGCGCATTCGCAAGAATTCTTCCTGGTATTGATGGTCTTATCCACATTTCTCAGATCTGCAACCGCAGAATCGAGAAGCCGGCTGATGAGCTTAAGGTTGGCCAGATGGTTAACGCAAGAATTACAGCTATTGATCTTGAGAACAAGAAGATCAGCCTTTCTATGCGTGCTATCATCGAGGAGCAAGAGGCTCAGAATGTAGCTGAAGCAGAGGCTGTTGCATCTGATGATGTAGTAGTTACAAGCGACGAAGCAGTAGAAGAATAATTTTGTATAATTTGATTTAATAGTTTATAGAATTAAGGGGGATGGCGGTTCATCTCCCTTGATTTTTTAAAAATCGGAAAAAATTGCATTTTCTGGTTTATATCTCTAAAATAGTTAGAAGGTGCTTTTTATGTTAAAAAAGATAAAAGAGCAAGCAAAAACCACAGTTACTGAACTGCTGAATGTGGCAAAGCTGGAGAAAGGCGATATATTTGTTGTGGGATGTTCCTCCAGCGAGGTGATTGGCTCTAAGCTTGGCACAGCCTCCAGTTATGATGTGGCAAAGGCTGTTTTTGATGGTATTTATCCTGTTTTGAAAGAAAGAGGAATATATATAGCATCACAATGCTGTGAGCATATCAACAGAGCTTTGGTGATAGAGCGTGAATTGGCTGATTTGTTGCGTTTGCAGAGGGTAAATGCTATTCCGCAGATAAAGGCAGGAGGTAGTTTTTCTACTGTTACTTATGAGTCTTTGGAAAGACCATGTATGGTGGAGAATATCTCGGCTCAGGCAGGTATGGATATCGGAGGTGTGCTTATTGGTATGCATCTGCAACAGACTGCTGTGCCCGTTAGATTATCACTTGATCATATTGGCGAAGCTATCTTGATATGTGCCAGAACAAGGCCAAAATTTGTAGGTGGAGTTAGGGCTGTTTATGATGAGAGCCTGCTTTAATATCTTTTTCATTTTTTAATAAATATAGGGAGGGGCAGTGTGCAGGTTATTATATCTTAATCCTGTGCGTAGTATAATATTATGTTCAAAACTCGTTTTTTAGATTTATTTAATAACAATGTAAAGCGTCAGGGAGCTACTGAGCTGTTGGAATGGCTTGAAAAAACGGATTTCTTTACCGCACCTGCAAGCACAAAGTATCATTGTGCCTGTGAGAATGGACTTGTAATGCATAGTCTGAGTGTTTTTGATGTGATGATGGAAAAACACTTTGAGGAAGATGTGGATAGCCTTGAGAGTTTTACAATCTGTGCGTTGCTACACGATCTATGTAAGGCATCTTTCTATAAGGTTAGCACAAGGAATGTTAAAAACGAAGAAACAGGTAAGTGGGAAAAGGTACCCTACTATGCTATCGAAGATACTTTCCCTTATGGTCACGGTGAAAAATCGGTGTATCTTGTAGAAAGATTTATGAGATTAAAGCCGGCAGAGGCTATGGCTATCAGGTGGCATATGGGCAGTTTTGATGATAGCACGGGGTTTTCTGTAAGTGCTGCATATGAAAAATATCCGCTTGCAGTTAAATTGCATCTTGCAGATTTGGAGTCTACTTATCTTAGAGAGAAAAACACTTCAGCTGTGAGAAATAAATAATTAATTAAGTAAATAATCAAGGCATTGCAACTAGCTTGCAATACCTTGTTTAAATATATAAAAAAAGAGGTTATGTGGAAATGTATAATCCTAAGTCTATGAGGGCAGAGGAATTTATCGATAATCAGGAAATACTCGATACATTGGAGTATGCTGAGAAAAATAAAAATAATTTAGAATTAATAGATAAAATTCTTGAGAAGGCAAGCCCTAAAAAAGTTGGTAATGGTGTGCATTGCGAGGGTCTAACTCATAGAGAAGCATCTGTATTGCTTGCCTGTGAAATCCCGGAGGTTGTAGAGAAGATATATAAGCTCGCTGAGGAAATCAAGCTTGCCTTTTATGGCAACAGAATAGTTATGTTTGCGCCGCTTTATCTTTCTAATTATTGTGTAAACAGCTGTGTATATTGCCCTTATCATATCAAAAACAAACATATTGCTCGCAAAAAGCTAACTCAAGAGGAAATCAAAAAAGAGGTTATCGCTTTGCAGGATATGGGCCACAAAAGACTTGCTATAGAATCAGGCGAAGACCCTGTGAATAACCCTATAGAATATATCCTTGAGAGTATCAAAACGATCTATTCTATTAAGCACAAAAACGGTGCTATCAGACGTGTGAATGTTAATATCGCTGCCACTACTGTAGAAAACTACAGAAAGTTGAAAGAGGCAGGTATAGGAACATATATTCTCTTCCAAGAGACATACCACAAGGAGAGCTATGAAAAACTCCATCCGGCAGGACCAAAACACAACTATGACTACCACACTGAGGCTATGGACAGAGCCATGGAGGGTGGTATTGACGATGTTGGACTGGGCGTTCTTTTTGGACTTGAAATGTACAAATATGAGTTTGCAGGACTGTTGATGCACGCAGAGCATCTGGAGGCTGTGCATGGTGTGGGACCACATACTATCAGTGTTCCGAGAGTTAAACGTGCTGATGACATTGACCCTGATGTTTTTGATAACAGCATCAGCGATGAGATTTTCTCCAAAATCATAGCTTGTATCAGAATTGCTGTGCCTTACACCGGTATGATAATCTCTACAAGAGAAAGTGAGAGTTGCCGAGATAAGGTGCTAAAGCTTGGTGTTTCTCAAATTTCCGGTGGTTCAAGAACATCTGTGGGTGGTTATACCGAGGAGGAGCGTCCTCATGACACCGAGCAGTTTGATGTGTGCGATCAGAGAGAGCTTGACGAGGTTGTGAGATGGCTGATGGAGCTGGGCTATATACCATCTTTCTGCACTGCGTGCTATCGTGAGGGAAGAACAGGTGACAGGTTTATGAGCTTGTGCAAGACCGGTCAAATTCAGAACTGCTGTCATCCTAATGCTCTTATGACACTTAAAGAGTTTTTGGAAGACTATGCCAGTGAAGATACTGTTAAGATAGGTAACGAGCTTATTACACGTGAACTGGAAAAAATTCCAAATGAAAAGGCTAGAGAAGTAGCCAAAAATTATATAGAAAATATCAAAAACGGACAAAGAGATTTCAGATTTTGATTTTTAAAAGAACTTACTGAATATCGGCAGGGCATAGGCTCTGCCGATAAATATTAATATGGGAGGAATTTTATATGAGCCTCAATAAAACACCTAAGTCAGATAGGGTACATATAGGTATATTTGGCAGGAGAAATGCAGGTAAATCAAAGATAATAAATGCAATCACTGGTCAAAATCTTGCTATTGTGTCTAATGTGCTTGGCACAACTACTGATCCTGT
The DNA here is from genome assembly GCA_016296885.1 of Clostridiaceae bacterium. Classification (GTDB taxonomy): domain Bacteria; phylum Bacillota; class Clostridia; order Oscillospirales; family Acutalibacteraceae; genus JAEEHZ01. Next base: position 7,944 of record JAEDHT010000022.1, read on the forward strand.
TTCTAAAGCGATGGAAATATTGCCACTAGGCCCTGTGGTGATTATTGATACACCTGGATTGGATGACACAGGTGAACTGGGAAAAATGCGTGTGGAAAAGGCATATCAGGTAATAAATAAAACTGATATAGCACTCGTAGTGATAGATATAACAAGAGGCAAAACAAGCGAAGATGAAGCTATCTTAAAAAAGCTTGCAGAAAAAAAGATACCATGCATCACGGTCTATAATAAGGCAGATTTGGCAGAAAATGAAAAAATTGAAATTACTGAAAATGAAATAATTGTAAGCGCTGAGACAGGCTATCACATAAACGAGCTTAAAGAAAAAATAGCATCAATGAACAGCAAGGAAGAGGTAAAACACCCGATAATAGCTGATAGAATTAAGGAAAATGACCTTGTGATTCTCGTTATCCCGATAGATGAATCTGCACCTAAGGGCAGGCTAATACTCCCCCAACAGCAGACTATAAGAGAATTGCTGGAATGTGGGGCCCATACACTGTGCGTGCGAGAAAGTGAGCTTGATAGCGCTTTAAAATCTTTAGGTAGAAAGCCTGCACTTGTGATAACCGATTCTCAGGCATTTAAGCTGGTGGATAGCATAGTACCTAATGATGTTATGCTCACATCTTTTTCTATACTCTTTGCAAGGCATAAGGGTGATTTGGAGGCTGTGGTGAAAGGTGTGACAGCACTAAATTCGCTCAAAGATGGTGACACAGTGCTTATATCAGAGGGATGCACCCACCACCGCCAATGTAACGATATAGGATCGGTGAAGCTTCCTAAGTGGATATGTTCATACACCGGTAAAAATATAAATTTTGAGTATTCCAGCGGAACAGAATTTCCGTTAGATCTTAGCAAGTATCAGCTTATTGTGCATTGTGGCGGATGTATGCTCAATGAAAAAGAAATGAAGAGCCGTCTTGCATATGCGAGGGAAAAAAATATACCAATTACAAATTATGGAATTACAATAGCTTATATCAATGGTATTCTAAAAAGAAGTGTAGAAATTTTTCCTGATATTGCTGATCTTATATCATAATTAATCTTTTGAATAGTATAATTTCTGTGGTACAACTTTAAATTTTAGATAAAAATTTTGTCATTATTTTATATGGTAAAATTTGTAGAATATTTAACGAATTACTATTTACATACCGTCGAAAAAGTGATAAACTTAATGCGTACGGTCGAAAACGTATGATCAATTATCAAACTTGCTATTATATGACACTTTTGGTGGCGTATAATGCATTAATAATAAGGAGGAATATCCATGTCCAGAAAAATGAAAACTATGGACGGTAACAACGCTGCGGCTCACGTTTCCTATGCGTTTACAGAGGTAGCAGGTATTTATCCTATCACCCCGTCCAGCCCAATGGCAGACTATGTGGATCAATGGTCTGCAAAGGGTCTTAAAAACATCTTTGGCACAACAGTTAATGTTGTAGAAATGCAGTCTGAGGCTGGCGCAGCCGGTACAGTTCACGGCTCATTGGCAGCAGGTGCCCTTACCACCACTTACACAGCTTCTCAGGGCTTATTGCTTATGATTCCTAATATGTACAAAATAGCAGGTGAGCTTTTACCTTCTGTTTTCCACGTATCAGCACGTTGCGTAGCTTCACACGCACTTAATATATTTGGTGACCACTCTGACGTATATGCTTGCCGTCAAACAGGTTTTGCAATGCTCGCAGAGACAAACCCACAGGAAGTTATGGACCTAGCAGCTGTTGCTCACCTTGCAACAATTAAGAGCAGAGTTCCATTTATCAATTTCTTTGATGGTTTCCGTACTTCTCACGAAATCCAGAAGATTGAAGTATGGGATTATGATGATCTTAAAGAAATGTGCGATATGGATGCAGTTGATGCATTCCGCAAGAGAGCTCTTAACCCAGAGCGTCCTGTTATGCGTGGTTCTCACGAAAACGGCGATATATTCTTCCAGCACAGAGAGGCTTGCAACGAGTATTATGATGCAGTGCCGGAGATCGTTGAAGAATATATGAACAAGGTTAACGCAAAGCTTGGCACAGATTACAAGTTGTTTAACTATTATGGTGCACCGGATGCAGAGAGAGTTATCGTAGCTATGGGCTCTGTTTGTGACGTTGCAGAAGAAGTTATTGATTACCTCACAGCACTTGGCGAGAAGGTTGGTCTTATCAAGGTAAGACTTTATCGTCCGTTCTCTGCTAAGAAGCTCGTAGAAGCTATCCCAGAGACTGTTAAGAAGATTGCTGTTCTCGACAGAACAAAAGAGCCGGGCGCATTGGGCGAGCCATTGTTCCTCGATGTTGTTGCAGCTCTTAACGAGATGGGTAGATGTGGCATAAAGGTTAGCGGTGGACGCTATGGCTTAGGCTCTAAGGACACTCCACCTTCAAGCATCTTTGCTGTATTTGATGAGCTTAAGAAAGACGATAACAAGCTCCACTTCACACTTGGTATCAACGATGACGTTACTCACCTTTCTCTCGAAGAGAAGCCATCTCCAAACACAGCTGCAGAAGGCACAATCGAGTGCAAGTTCTGGGGTCTTGGCGGTGACGGTACTGTTGGTGCTAACAAGAACTCTATCAAGATTATTGGTGACCATACTGATAAGTATGTTCAGGCATATTTCCAGTATGATTCTAAGAAAACAGGCGGTATCACTGTTTCTCACCTTCGTTTTGGTGACAAGCAGATTAAGAGCCCTTATTATATCAACAAGGCTGACTTTGTGGCTTGTCACAACCCATCATATGTGCTTAAGGGCTACAAGATGGTAAATGACGTTAAGCCAGGCGGTGTATTCCTCATTAACTGCCAGTGGAATGCTGAAGAACTTGACAAGCATATGCCAGCAGAAGCTAAGAGATACATTGCTAAGAACAATATCCAGCTTTACACAGTAAACGCTATTGACCTTGCTGTAGAAATCGGCATGGGCAAGCGTACAAATACAATTCTTCAAGCTGCTTTCTTTGCACTTGCAAATGTTATGCCAATCGAAGAGGCTGCTCAGTATATGAAGGATGCTGCAACTAAGTCTTACCTCAAGAAGGGACAAGATGTAGTTGACATGAACCATAAGGCTATTGATGCTGGTATCACAGCATTCGTTAAGGTTGATGTTCCTGCAGATTGGGCTAATGCTGAGGACGAGGCAACACCAGGCGTACAGAATGGTGAAGCAAAGCTTGTTAAGATGGTTAACAACATCATGAATCCGGTAGGAAAGATGGATGGCGACAGCCTCCCTGTTTCTGCTTTCATGGATCACGTAGACGGTACATTCGAGCACGGCGCATCTGCTTATGAGAAGCGTGGAGTTGCTGTTATGGTTCCAGAGTGGAACGAAGCAACTTGTGCAGAGTGTAACAAGTGTGCATTTGTTTGCCCACATGCTACTATCCGTCCATTTGCTCTTGACGAGGCTGAGCTTACAGATGCTCCTGCAAACATGAAGAAGGCTGCTCGTCTTGTTAATAAAAAGTACACATATACACTTGCTGTTTCTCCAATGGATTGTATGGGATGCGGAGTTTGTATCGGCGTATGTCCTACAAACTCTCTCAAGATGGTATCTCGTGAGTCTCAGGAAGACCAGCAGGCAGTATTTGATTATTGCGTAGAGAAGGTTTCTGAAAAGGCTGATGTAACAGAGAAGATGAATCTCATCAACAGCCAGTACAAAAAGCCATTGCTTGAGTTCTCAGGTTCATGCGCAGGCTGTGCAGAAACATCTTATGCAAGACTTATCACACAGCTCTTTGGTGACAGAATGTACATCTCTAATGCTACAGGATGTTCATCAATTTGGGGTGGCCCTGCTGCTACATCTCCATATACAGTAGACAAGGACGGTCATGGTCCTGCATGGGCAAACAGCTTGTTTGAAGATAACGCAGAGCATGGTCTTGGTATGTACTTCGGTCAGAAGGCTATCAGAAATCGTCTTATCGACAAGGTTCGTGAGATAGCCGGCTCTGATAAGGCACCGGAGTCTGTTAAGGCAGCAGCTGATGAGTATCTTGCTACTCTCGAAGATGGTAAGCTCAATGGTGAAGCTACAAAGAAGCTCGTAGCAGAGCTCGAAGCATTTGATTGTGATTGTGATAACCGTAAGGATATCCTCAAAAATAAGGAATACCTCTCCAAGAAGTCTGTATGGATCTTCGGTGGCGACGGCTGGGCTTATGATATCGGCTTCGGCGGTTTGGATCATGTTCTTGCAAGTGGCGAAGATGTAAACATTATGGTATTTGATACAGAGGTTTACTCCAACACAGGTGGTCAGGCTTCTAAGGCATCACAGATCGGTCAGGTTGCTCAATTTGCAGCTGCCGGTAAGGCTATCGCTAAGAAGAGCCTTGCAGATATCGCAATGAGCTATGGCTACATCTACGTAGCACAGATAGCTATGGGTGCAGACCAGAATCAGACTCTCAAGGCTTTGCAGGAGGCTGAGGCTTATCATGGCCCATCTCTCATCATTGGTTATGCTCCATGTGAGATGCACAGCATCAAGGGCGGTATGGTTAACTGCCAGAAGGAAATGAAGAAGGCTGTTGAGGCTGGCTACTGGCATTGCTTCAGATTTAACCCTGCACTTGCACAGGAAGGCAAAAATCCATTCACTCTCGATAGCAAAGAGCCTACAGGTAGCTATCGTGACTTCATCATGGGTGAGAGCCGTTATAGCTCACTCACAAGAAGCTTCCCAGACAGAGTAGAAGAATTGTTCACAAAAGCTGAAAAAGCAGCTGAGAACAAATACGATCACTTTGTTAAGCTTGCAAATAAATAATTTGTAAATAATTATGCATAATAAATCTGCGGAGAGAAATTTGCTTTCTTTCCGCAGATTGTGTGTGAGAAAATGTAATAACAGGAAAAAAATAGTATTATGCAGATGAATGGATGTAGGATTAATCTCTATAATGCCTGATTTTGACTTTATGTTTAGTTATAGAGAAAAATTTAAAAAAACTATTGACAAAAGTGTAATATTCTGTTATTATATAACACGTCGCTAAGAAATGCGGGTGTAGTTCAATGGTAGAACCCCAGCCTTCCAAGCTGGTCGTGTGGGTTCGATTCCCATCACCCGCTCCATTTTAGCGACAGATATATGCGCCAATAGCTCAGCTGGATAGAGCAACTGCCTTCTAAGCAGTAGGCCAGGGGTTCGAGTCCCTTTTGGCGCGCCACTATTATGGTGGGTATAGCTTAGTTGGTTAAAGCGCTGGTTTGTGGCACCAGAGACCATCGGTTCAAGTCCGATTATCCACCCCATATAGTATGACTCATTAGCTCAGTCGGCAGAGCACTTGACTTTTAATCAAGGTGTCCGGAGTTCGAATCTCCGATGGGTCACCACGAAAAGTCCGAAAACCCTTATTTTATGCGGGTTTTCGGACTTTTCTTTTTGATTCTTTAATTATCACATCAATCTATAGTCAATACCTATTGAAAAAATTATATTTATTTCGCATATAGTATTGATTTTATTACCGATTTAATGCTATAATTACAAAAGAAATAAAGCTATGGAGGTAAATATCATGAAAAAACTAATCTCTTTATTACTTATATCTGTTATTATTTTTACAGCCCTGCCTGCATGTGGCGTTAATCCGCAGAAAGCTGTTACTTCACAGAAAACTGATATATCACTGGATTATGAAGATGTTTCGGTTTTTGAAGAGGAACTTAATTCAGGAGCTGATTTGACGGGAAAGACTGTTAAATTTATTGTGAACAATCTTATACCAGATTCTGCATTCGGATATAACATGCAGACAGGTGAACATCTCAACTTTTGTTCTTCGGAAAATCCTAATGCTTCTGTAGGTGATACTGTAATTGTGAAAGTTAAAGGTGTTGAGAGTATTTTAGGTTCATACATTATTGCATATAATATGCTTTCAGTTTCTAAAACAGAAAACAATGTATCTAATACATATTCTCAAATTGAAGAACAGGCTGTTCAGACTGATTTTAAAATAGGTGAAACATGGATAGTTGATGGACAGTGGGAATTGACTGTTACTGGCTTTGAGGAAACACAAGATCGTAATGAGTACTCAGAAAAGACACCAGCTGCTGTTTATATAGTATCTTATACTTGGAAAAATATAGGATATGTAGACGAGGATGGATTTATGGACGGGTTGTATATAGTTCTTGATGATACAATCATCGACAGTCAGGGACTAATGGGATATTCCTATCCCGGTGATATTACGGACTATCCAACAGAGACACCGGTGGGGGCATCTTGCAACGGTCAAGTATGCATTGGTGTTGATAATGCGGGCACACCAATAAAATTAGTTGTTACTCACTATGATGGCAACGGCACAAAGCAGACTGCAAATTTCATACTTGAGTGATAAAAAAATACTTGTAAGTAATTATAAGAGTAAAGCCTCGAAAGTGTTTTATAATACGCTTTCGGGACTTTATTATTGTATCACTTTTATCTTGAATTGCTGACAAATTGTTGACGTACAATCATCTGAATTTTAAAAAAACACTGATAAGATGCGGATTTATAAATTAATGTGATTTGGAATGACTATAACTTTTAATCAAGGTGTCCGGAGTTCGAATCTCCGATGGGTAACCACGGCTTCGTTATCATATGATAGCGGAGCTTTTTGTTTTGTGTAATTAAAAACTATATACCAGTGATTTTATAACATTGTTTTTTTATTTCTGTCCAGTGATATAATTACTACAATTATTGTTGCATCTGCTTTTAGGAGTTAGCTTGCCGATGCTATGACTCTCAAATATGCAAAAAGGTATAGACTTTTTGCGTTTCTTGTGATATCATACTACTATTAGTAGATTTATATTCAAATGTAAATTGGTAAAGTAACGAGAGGTGTTTAAACTATGTATAAATCATCAGTAAAAGATATGTTGAGCGGTAGGCAGAGCAAATATGCTCTTGTAATTGCAGTGGCAAAAAGGGCAAGGGAGATTTCAACTGAATATGCTGAAGAGAGATCTATCCTAGAAGAAAAGCCGGTTTTGCTTGCACTTGAGGAGTTTAAGCAGGATAGATTTGAAATTTACGAGCCAGAGATAAATGACTAATAAAGGTCAGTTGATCTCAACTGTGGCGGTGGAAAAACTGCCATACAGCAGTGAAAGACTATTTGATTATATCGTACCACAGTGTTTAGAAGACGATATAGCTGTTGGTATGAGGGTGATAGTGCCTTTTGGTGGAGGCAACAGAGGCAGAATAGCCTATGTGGTAGCATTGCGTCGTGAATGTGATGTGCCGGATAACTTTAAGTACATAAAAAGCATACAAGATAAAGAGCCTGTGGTATCTCAGGAGCTTATAGAGTGTGCAGAATTTGTATCTTCACACTGCTTCTGTTCGTTTTACGAGAGCATCAAGGCTATGCTTCCGGCAGGAATAAGCTATAATATAAAGACGTGCTATTCGCTTATAGATTTTATGCCTGGTGCTGATATTTCGCCTATATGCAGAGATATTTTGACAATGCTCAAAAACAACAAGGCTTTGCTATCACTGGATGATATTCAGGGTGCATTTGATTGTGATATATCAAAGGAAATAGCTTATCTTATAAAGATAAAAGCTATCTGCGAGGTGGACGATGCATCACGAAAAATAAAGGATGCTACTATCAAATCAATCAGACTAATTAGCGATAGCACAGATGGCGTGAAGCTTACGCCTAAGCAACAGCAGGTTTTTGATCTGCTGTTAGCGTGCGAGAGTGCATCTGTCAAGGAGGTCTGCTATTATACCGGTGTAACACAGGCTGTGTGTGATAGCCTGGTAAAAAAATCTTTGGCAGAGTATTTTGACGAGGAGACTTTCAGAATACCCGATGCAGGCGAAGAAGTCGCAGAAATAAATAAAGATATTGCATTAAATGATGAACAGTCTGTTGCGTTCAATAATTTAGTTGGACTTTACTGTGACGATAAGCCTCATGTCTCGTTACTATATGGTGTTACCGGTAGTGGTAAGACATCTGTGTTTATGAAACTGATAGACAGAGTCAACGAGGATGGCAAAGGCATAATAGTTATGGTGCCTGAAATTTCACTCACACCACAGATGGTTAGCACATTCAAAGGTCGCTACGGTGAGAATGTAGCTGTATTTCACAGCGGACTTTCTATGGGCGAAAGACTGGACGAGTGGAAGCGTGTAAAATCAGGAAAAGCAAGGATAGCCATAGGCACACGCTCGGCTGTTTTTGCGCCTTTTGATGATATCGGTCTTATTATAATAGATGAAGAGCAAGAGCATACTTATAAATCAGAGCGTTCGCCAAGGTTTCATGCACGTGATGTGGCAAAATTCAGATGTAGCAGACATAATTCACTTTTGCTATTGGCATCTGCTACGCCGTCAGTGGAGAGTATGTATTTTGCGAAAATGGGCAGATATTCCCTTAATGTACTCAAAAATCGTTTTGGTGATGCTGTGTTGCCCGATGTGATCACAGCTGATATGAATATAGAGCTTGAAAACGGCAACCGTACAGCGTTTTCGTCGCCACTGCTAGAGGGAATAGAGTATAACCTCGAAAATGGAAAGCAATCAATAATATTGCTTAATCGGAGAGGTCATAATACATATGTGTCATGCCGTCACTGTGGCAAAATTGTGGATTGTCCTAATTGTAGCGTGTCTATGACATATCACTCTGCTAACAACCGCCTAATGTGCCATTATTGCGGATATTCTATTAATTTTGAAAAAAAATGTCCTCTATGCTCATCTCCTGATGGATTAAGATTGAGTGGCACAGGAACTCAGAGGGCAGAGCTGGATTTAGCCGATATCTTTCCGGAGGCAAGGATACTTCGACTAGATGCAGATTCTACATTAAAGAAAAACTCCCATGCAAGATTGCTTTCGGCATTTGCAAGAGGAGAATATGATATACTGCTTGGTACACAAATGGTAGCTAAAGGCCTTAATTTTCCTAATGTCACGCTTGTGGGTGTGCTTTCGGCTGATAATGTGCTTTATGGCAACGATTTTAGAAGCTATGAAAGAGCTTTTTCGCTCATAACTCAGGTTGTGGGCAGAAGTGGCAGAGGAAACAGTCGAGGTATTGCAATTATTCAAACAAAAACACCCGAAAGTCCTGTAATAGAGCTAGCCTCACGTCAGGATTATGACAGCTTTTTTGAAACAGATATAAAGATGAGAAGAGCTATGCTTTATCCGCCTTTTTCTGATCTATGCTTTGTTGTCTTTACAGGTGAAAATAAAAAAGAGGTTTATTCGTCGGCTGTAAGTTTTAGCAAGGAGCTATGTGAGGTGGCATCTACCGATTATTCGGAATTGCCACTTAGGGTGCTTGGACCTGCTCCGGCAGTAATGCCCAGAATAAACAATAAATATAGATACAAATTGATTTTAAAATTTAAAAGCAGCAGTCGTTTCAGACAGATGATGTCGGGATTGCTCAAAAAATTTGATAAGGATTTATCGGGAAGAGATATCAATATTTATGCTGATATTAACCCCGAAAATGTCATATAATAAGAGGTGAGAGATTTGGCAATCAGAAATATCGTAAAAGAGGGCGATCCTGTTCTTTCAAAAAAATGCAGACCGGTTGAGAAATTTGATGATAGATTGCATATTCTTTTGGACGACATGAGAGATACCATGTATAAAGCAGAGGGTGTCGGCTTGGCTGGACCTCAGGTGGGTGTGCTGAGACGTGTCGTTGTTATTGATATAGGCGAGGGATTGGTAGAGCTAATCAATCCAAAAATAATTATGAAAAGTGGCGAACAGAGGGAGACCGAAGGATGCTTGTCTTGCCCCGGTGAATATGGAATCACAGTGCGACCAATGAATGTTACTGTGAAAGCTCAGGATCGCTATGGCAAGGAGATCACGGTGGAGGGCTCAGAGTTGATGGCAAGGGCGTTATGCCATGAGATAGATCATCTTGACGGTGTGCTGTTTAAAAAGCACGTTGTTGAGATGCTTGAAGAGGAAAATTAATTTATAAGGCAGGAAATATATGAATATACTTTTTATGGGAACACCTGAGTTTTCGGTGCCATGCTTGCAGGCGCTCATAGATGCAGGACACAAAATCGTGGGTGTGTTCACTCAGCCGGATAAGCCAAAAGGCAGAGGCAATGTGATGACACCACCACCTGTAAAGCAACTTGCACTCGAAAAGGGTATAAAGGTTTTTCAACCATTAAAAATGAAAAACGAAGAAACCATGGATATAGTGAGGGAGCTTGATCCGGAGCTTATAGTTGTAGTGGCCTTTGGAAGAATATTGCCTGCTAGTATTTTGGACTATCCAAAACGTGGATGCATCAACATACATGCTTCACTTTTGCCAAAATACAGAGGTGCCGGTCCAATACAATGGTGCGTTATAAACGGAGAAAAAGAAACAGGAATCACCACCATGATGATGGATGTGGGCTTAGACACAGGCGATATGCTACTTAAAGAAAAAACCCCTATTGGCGAAAATGAAACTGCTGAGGAGCTTCACGACAGACTTTCTGCCATAGGTGCGTCACTTATTGTAAAAACATTAGATGAGCTGGACAGCATTGTTCCAACAAAGCAGGATGATTCACTGTCTACATATGCTCCTATGCTTTCTAAAGAATTGTCAGCTATTGACTGGAATAAAAGTGCCACAGAGGTTCATAATTTAGTCAGGGGACTAAATTCATGGCCTATGGCTACATCGAGCATAGATGGTAAGACATACAAAATCCATAACACAAGAATAGCAAGTGGCAAGGGTGAGCCGGGAGAGATTATTTCTTTATCACCGCTTGTGGTAGCTTGTGGTGAGGGTGCTGTGGAAATAGTCAATATACAGCGTGAGGGCAAGAAAAAGATGCCGGCGGCAGATTTTTTGCGTGGATATAAGCTGAATATTGGAGATAAGTTTGAGTAATGAAATTCTGATAGGATTTTATTGTACAATGTGGAGGTGTTTTTATGCCCTTTTTTTACTATTTTGATCCGACATACATTTTGATTTTGCCGGCTATTATTATTTCTATAATTGCACAGGTAAAATGTAGCTCGGCATTTAACAAATACTCACAGATAAGAAATTCCAGGGGATTCACAGGCGCTCAGGCGGCAGAGAGAGTTCTTAGTATGTGCGGTGTGACCGGTGTTAGCATTGTGCCGGTGAGTGGTAGACTTACTGACCATTTTGACCCACGCTCAAACACTATCAGACTTTCAGAAGAAGTGTATAACAAAACTACCATAGCTGCTGTAGGCGTGGCTTGCCATGAGGCCGGTCATGCGGTTCAGCACGCTCAGGGGTATCTTCCAAATAAGATAAGAGGAGTGCTTGTGCCTGCTTCGAGAATAGGATCTATGCTTGCTTTTCCGCTTATTTTAATCGGATTTTTATTTAGTGGTTCTACAGGTGATTTATTTGTAAATATGGGTATAATTTTTTATACTCTTGCTGTGTTCTTTACTGTTGTAACACTGCCGGTGGAGTTTAATGCCAGCTCAAGGGCACTAAAAATTATCAAACAAGGATATTTGTTAGATGATAGCGAGTATAACGGAGCGAAGGCCGTGCTTCAGGCAGCGGCTATGACTTATGTAGCTGCTACCATCACTTCTTTATTGCAACTATTAAGACTTATATTGCTATCAAACAGGCGTAGATAAAATATGGAAAATATAAGAAAAATTTGCTTTGATGCATTGCTAAAAACTGCCACAGAGGATGCATATTCCAATGTGGTGGCATCAAGCCTTGCAAAGAGGAAATATGAGGATAAGCGCAACAAAGCTTTTGTGTGTGCACTTTATTATGGAATAATAGAGCGTGAGATCACGCTCGACTACATAATATCTCTTTTTTCGAGGTTGAAACCTGCTAAAATAGATATAAAAGCAAAAATTTTGCTAAGAATGGGCATATATCAGATAGTTTATATGGATAAGGTGCCCGATAGTGCTGCTGTGAATGAAACTGTGAAGCTATGCCCAAAGATAGGAATGTATAGCGCAAAAGGTTTTATAAATGGCGTGCTTAGAAATGTTGCAAGAGAAAAAGATAATATAAAATATCCTAAGCCAGGCAGTGAAGAATATCTTAGCGTGATGTATTCATGCCATATTGATAAGGTAAGGCTGATTGTAAAGAGCTATGGATATGAACTTTGTGAAGAATATCTCAAATGTAGTATGGGTTCGCCGGTGCTTACGGCAAGAGTGAACACATTGCTCACAAACTCAGATGAGATAATCAAAATTCTTGCAGATGAAAATATTGTTGCAGAGAAAAACAGCGTTGTGGATAATGCGATAGATATCACCGATGGTGCTGATAATCTTTTTAGTAGCAAGGCTTTTGATAATGGATTGCTTCATATTCAAGATGCGGCATCACAGATATGCTGTAGGGCGATTGGAGCTAAAGAGAACGATCTGGTGTATGATGTTTGCGCAGCTCCCGGTGGCAAAACAGCTACTGTGGCACAGATAATGAATAACAAAGGCAGAGTGATTGCTTGTGACATTCACGAGCATAAGCTAGGCTTGATGAATGAAACATTTAGCAGATTAAAAATTAATATTATAGATACAATATGTCGTGATGCATCACATAATGATGGAAAGCTTACAGCGGAAGCAGATGCAATTCTTTGTGATGTGCCTTGCTCAGGATTGGGAATTTTTAGGCGAAAACCAGAGCTTAAGACGAAACCTTTGATAAATACAAAGGAGCTTGCAAAACTACAATATAAAATATTGTGCGAGAGTGCAAAGCTTCTTAGATCCGGTGGAACACTTGTGTATTCTACATGCACACTAAATCCTGAGGAGAATTCTGAAAATGCTTTAAGATTTTTGAAAGAGCATCCGGAATTTGAGCCGAAGAGGTTAGAAATAAAAAATATAAAAAGAATTGTAGATGAACCAGATAATATGATAACTCTGTTTCCGAATGGAATGAAAACAGACGGATTTTTTATAAGTGCGTTTATAAAGAAATAATGAAGAAAGGACTGCGGTAGGCACATTTTCATGCGACTTTATCGCTGGGATGATAAAATTGAAAGATATCAAATCTTTATATTTGTCTGAGCTTTGCGATGAGCTGGCTGTGATCGACCTGCCAAAGTTCAGAGCAAAACAAGTTTTTAAATGGCTTACCGATGGGGTTACAAGCTTTGACGAAATGACAAATTTGAGTCTGCCACTCAGAGAAAAACTAAGCCGGATATATTACATAGCTAATGCTCAGATAGAGAGAAAGCTTGAGTCTAAGCGTGATGAAACAGTGAAATATCTGTTTTCTTTTGGTGGAACCACGTTTGTGGAGGCGGTGGTGATGAAATATCATCATGGCTACACCATGTGTATTTCTACGCAAGAGGGCTGTAAAATGGGTTGTACATTCTGTGCAACCGGCAGAAATGGATTTAAACGAAACCTCACAGCGTCGGAGATGCTGTCGCAAATACAGACAGCCCAAAAAGACCTTGGTATTCGTATATCGAATATTGTGCTGATGGGTATGGGTGAACCACTGGATAATTATGACAATGTAATAAGATTTTTGCGGTTGGTATCTTCTGATGATGGACTTAATGTTGGCATAAGGCATATTTCACTGTCTACGTGTGGACTTGTGGATAAGATATATGACTTGGAAAAAGAAAATCTGGGTATAACACTGTCAGTGTCGCTTCATGCGCCAAATGACGATATCAGAAACCAGACCATGCCCGTGAATAAGCGTTGGAATGTGGATGAACTGCTAAAGGCGTGCCGATATTATTCAGAAAAAACAAAACGCCGAATAAGCTTTGAATATGCTATGATAGACGGCGTGAATGATGGCGATGAATGTGCCAAAGAGCTTGGCAAAAAGCTAAAAGGTATGCTATGCCACGTGAACCTGATACCTGTGAACACGGTGGAGGGCACAGGATATAAAAAGAGTAAGATAGAAAGACAGAAGTCTTTTATAAATATACTGTCACATTATGGAATCACAGCTACAGTGCGAAGAACACTTGGCTCTGATATCAATGCTTCGTGCGGACAGCTTGCAGGAAAAAGAAATCAGTAGGAGTTAATAAAATATGCAAATATATTCTAAAACAGATATTGGTCTTGTAAGAGATGTAAATCAAGATGCCTGTCGCTATGGCGAATTGTCAGAAAACTGCGTATGGGCAGTTGTCTGCGATGGTATGGGCGGCGAAAATGGCGGTAATGTGGCAAGTAAAATAGCTGTTGAAACAGTGAGTAATACATTCTTAAACGACTATGATGATGAGTACAGCAACGACAAAGTAAGCGAAATGATCATTAAGGCTGTGCAAACCGCAAACAAAAAAATACATAGAGAATCTAAAAACGATATGGCACTCGCAGGAATGGGTACCACATCAGAGGTTGCTTTCCTCAAGGAAAACAGCTTGTTTTTGGCTCATGTGGGCGATTCTCGTGCATATATAATAAGAAACGGAGTCATCAAGCAGGTTACAAAGGATCATTCAGTGGTTCAGGAGCTTATTGAGAGCGGAGAAATTACACCGGAGCAAGCTGCGAACCATCCTAACAAAAACCTGATCACACGTGCACTAGGCGTGGAAGAGGATGTTAGGATAGACTTTATAGAAGCAGAGTTTGAGCAGGGTGACATTCTCGTGCTCACCACAGACGGACTCACAAATTATGTAAGCGAAAGCGAGCTTGCAGATGTGTTAAGCTCGATAGAAATATCAAGTGCTTGTGATAAGCTAGTTGATATGGCGAAAAAAGCAGGCGGTTCGGATAATATAACGGTTGCTATTATAACAGCATAATATAATGAGGAGCTGCGAATATGGATAAATATACAGGTAAACGACTAGATGGTCGTTATGAAATAAACGAGCTAATAGGCGTGGGCGGTATGGCAATGGTATACCGTGCCTACGATATAATAGATGACAGAGCTGTGGCTATTAAGATATTAAAAGATGAATTTCTTAACAATGCAGATTTTATACGCAGATTTAGAAATGAATCTAAAGCGGTAGCTGTGATGTCACATCCTAATATCGTAAAGGTATATGATGTGAGCTTTGGCGATGTGATACAATACATTGTTATGGAATACATTGATGGTATCACTCTCAAGGAATATATAGCTCAGCAAAAGGAAATCGGCTGGAAAGAAGCACTTCATTTTATAGTGCAGATACTCAATGCCTTAAAACACGCACACGAAAAGGGTATTATTCACAGAGATATCAAGCCACAAAATATAATGCTTCTTCAGGATGGTACTATCAAGGTTACAGACTTTGGTATAGCAAGGTTTTCGAACAAAGAGACACGCACCATGACCGAAAAGGCAATTGGTTCGGTGCATTATATAGCACCGGAGCAAGCCAGAGGTGACATAACTGATAACAAATCAGATCTTTACTCTGTGGGCGTTATGATGTATGAATTGCTCACAGGAAAGTTGCCTTTTGAGGCGGATAATGCTGTGTCTGTGGCTATTATGCAGCTTCAAAGTGAGCCTAAGCCACTCAGAGAGATAAACCCGTCTGTGCCTGATGGTCTTGAGGAGATAACCCTAAAGGCTATGCAGAAAAATCCTGCAAAGCGTTATGCAAGTGCAGATGATATGTTGGCTGATATCGAAAAGTTTCGCCAGAATCCAAGCATTAAGTTTCAGTATACTTATTTTGATGATGAAACAAATGATAAATATGCTACTGCTATTACAAATGCAAGAAACAATAACTTTGGCGATAACTTTGACACAATAGACGATAACGACGTGGCAGAGGAAGATATAAAGACCTCAAGAAATCCTGCTTTCCCTATAGCAATGGGGGCAATATCAGCATTTGTGTTAATAGCGTTGCTCTTTGGTGTGATAGGAATATCAAAAAGTTGTAGCAAAACCACTGCTGATGTGGATGTACCTAATTTGGTAGGATTAAACTTTAAAACACAGGTAGAAAATAACCCGGATTACACTTTTTCATGGAATGTAGAAAGTAAATTTGATGACGATAAGCCTATAGGTGAGATATTGGAGCAAAATCCACGTGCCGGTAGCAAAAAAATAAAGCAAGGCTCAGAAATTACCCTGGTTGTGAATAGCTCTGAGATAAACACGGTAGTTCCTAATGTGACAGGTCTTGATCTCAATGATGCAATCAGCCGTATAAAGAAAAATAACCTCGAGTATGAGATAGTAGAGGTTATAGATGACACCACCGCAGAGGGATATATTGTGTCTTGCTTGCCTAAACCGGGCACAGAAGTGTGTGTAGAATCTACAATAACGCTCTATCAGAGTGTGGGAACGACGGTAGAGCAGGTTGAAGTGCCATATCTGGTGGATTGCACTGCCAGCGAGGCTCAAAACAAGCTCACACAGGCAGGATTGGTGTATGGCGGTGCTGAATACGAAGAAAACAACGCTAAGAAAGACACTATAATATCACAAAGTCCGCTATGGGGCGCTAAAGTGAGCAAGGGGACAAAGGTAACTGTTATAATTAGCTCCGGACCATCAGAGGATGTATCACTAAAACAGACTATCCCAATGCCTGATTATGATGGCGAGATAAGCTACAAGGTTACAGCAAATGATGAAGTTATACGTGACCTCACGATCAACCCATCTACATTCACAGAAAATGTGATAGAGAGAACCGGCAAGATAACCAGCGAAAATGAAATTATAAGGGTAGAACTTAATGGCGAGCTGTATAGGGAATACATCTTCGATTATAAAAATAAGAAGGTAATCTCAGAGAAAGAATTGGACTTTAACAAGCCGGAGGAACCTCAGAGCGACAGCGTTCAGGATTCGGAAGAGGATTCGGAACAGAAAACAGATAGCGAAGAATAACAATTAAATATACAAGACAAGGAAATATGCAGTGTAAAAAAATCGGTTGATTGTTTTTGCACTACATATTGAAAAGGTATAAGATGAACAAATCAAATTCTTTAGGAATTATTATTAAGGCAACAGGCGGATTCTATTATGTTGAGAAAGAAGGCACTATCTATGAATGTAAGGCAAGAGGTGTCTTTAGAAAAGATGGTGTTTCGCCTGTGGTAGGTGATCATGTCCACATTGAGGTGCAAAAAGAGGGGTATGCCTCAATAGCAGAAATTTGTGAGAGAAAAAACTATATAGTAAGGCCCCCACTTGCTAATATTGATAATCTGATTGTAGTAGTTTCTACCACGGAGCCTGAGCCGAATCCGCTGATTATAGATAAAATGATTGCGGCGGCGGAGTCGAGGGATATTGAGCCTATAATTGTGTTTACAAAGACAGATCTAAAAGAATCCTGCGGGCTTGAAGAAGTGTATGCAAATGCCGGCTTCAAAACCTTTATTAGCTCTGAGGGACAAGATTTTTGCAGGGACGAGCTGATAGAGCTTTTGAAAAATAAGACCACAGCACTTACGGGAAATTCCGGTGTAGGAAAATCTACATTTTTGAATAGATTCTTCTCGGAACTTAATCTTGAGACGGGCGATATCAGCAAGAAGTTAGGGCGTGGCAGACATACAACACGCACAGTAGAGTTGTTTAAGCTGGATCAATGTTATATTGCAGATACCCCCGGTTTCTCCACATTCGATATGCAGAGATATAACATCAGGGAAAAGGAAAAGCTACAATATTGTTTTCGAGAGTTTAATGATTACATCGATGAATGTAGGTTTATTGGTTGTGCTCATATCAACGAGCCTGACTGCGGTGTGAAAATGGCTGTGGATTCAGGGAACATAAGCAGAAGCAGATATAATAGCTATATAGCTATGTATGATGAGATTAAGGATATAAAATCGTGGATGAAGTGAGATTAGGAGCAAGTATATGACACGGATATGGTGCGGTGTTCTTGCAACTATGTCAGTTGCATTGAGCGTTTTAACAGCGACAGCAGATGTAGATGATTATTTGCCTTTTACTGATGATTCGGTTGTGGTAGAAGAGGATTTGATCATTTTTAATGTAATGGGTGATGTGAATAGTGACTATAGTATAAATATGATGGACGTCACCGATCTGCAAAAATTTATTGTAAGACTGTTAACTGTGATAGACAGACCATGTGCCGATGTAGATGGAAACGGTAAAATTAACATGGTTGATGTAACATTGATACAAAAGTATATGGCACATCTTATTGGAGATTTTAGTGCCGTATCTTTGGGAAATGATCTTGTGATATCCGGTATATCTATAAGTGAAAATAAGATAGAGCTACATTCTGACGGTGAGAATTATTACACTATCACCTATCCGGAGGTATTACTCTCAAATGAAATCAAGGAGATATACCCTGATTTTGCTGTGGCTATGAACGAGTTTAACAAAGAATATTATGATAGTGCTATAAGCTGTAAGGATGACTTTGATAAAAATTTAGGCTATTTTGAGGAAAACAAAGAACCTTTTTATTGCACAAGAAGTCTGGAGCTGTCTTATGCTGATAGAAACGTAGTAAGCTTTTTCCATGATGGTACTTATTATATAGGTGGCAGTCATGTTTTGCCTATGACTTATGGCTACACTTTCAGCACACGCACAGGCAGAAAAGTCAAATTATCCAATGTAGTGTCTGACTTGGATGAGATGCCAAAGGTTTTATGTGAAGTTATGGATGAGAAGTATCCCAATATTCTGACAAAGCTTCATAAAAACGAAACCTTGTTGACTACATTGAATGGCTTCCATAGCAAGGTGAAAAGCGGAGAATATTCCGATTATCTGTGGTTTATGCATGATGACGGCATCACTATCATATTTTTGCCACGATATATTGCTCCATATGAATCGGGAACATTTACTGCTAAGATAAGATATGAAGACTATCCGGAAATTTTTTACCCTTCATATTTGAAATAATGTAACAAGATTTTTTATGTGATTATAAAAACCGCCAGAATTGATATCCAGATTGATATCATTCCTGACGGTTTTTTCTAAGTTATCAAATTGTACAAGTTTTATGGCGTGTGGAATGACATGATATATTGACAGCCACAGGCAGACCTGCTATATGTGTGGGGTAGTATTCTATATTTACTCCCAGCGTTGTTGTGTTTCCGCCAAATCCCCCACATCCAATGTGAAGTGCATTAATTTCATTATATAGCTTTTGCTCAAGCTTAGCATAGCGGATATCAGGGTTTCTTTTGCTGATTGGTCTGAATGTTGCTTTTTTTGAGAGGAGTGCTGCCTGCTCAAAAGTACCTCCTATTCCGACACCAACAATTATTGGAGGGCATGGGTTTGCGCCGGCTGTTTTTACACAGTCTATTATGTAGTTGCAGATTTCCTCTGATGAAACTGTGGGATTAAACATTTTTATGCACGACATATTTTCACTGCCAAAACCTTTTGCACCTGCTGTTATTTTGATTTTGTCACCTTTAACTATCTGTGTATGGATTATAGCCGGTGTGTTGTCTTGTGTGTTTTTTCTGTCAAATAACGGGTCGTCTACAACGGATTTTCTGAGATAACCCTCGTCGTAGGCCTGTCGCACACCTTCGTTAATTGCATCGGAAAATGATGGACATACTACTTCATCACCATATTCTACAAAAAGAACTGCCATGCCTGTATCCTGACAGAGTGCAATTTTGTCAGCGCTTGCAATTTCGCTGTTTTTTATTATACATTCAATAACATACTTTTCAGTTTCGTTTGTGCTTATCTCTGAGGCAAGCTCAAGCTTTTCTTTTATATCAGTATCTATATTGTAATTTAAGTCGAGATAGAGCTGTTTTACAGCGGATGTTATCATAAATGGATCTATAATTCTCACTTATATTCACTCCTAAGTGCCTTGTTTTTATGAAATATTATAAATTATAAAATTTACTATTTCAATATTATTTTTAATATGTTATTATAAACTTGATCAAGATAGGAGAATGTATCCTAAACAAAAATGGCTTGTTTTAGGAGATGATTTGTTTGAGCAAAATATTGATAGCTGATGGTGAGTACAGAACAAGAGAAATTGTAAAAAAATATGCTCTTGGAGAGGGATATGATGTGTCGGAGGCTACGGGTGGTTTGCAGGCGATATCTTTGTGTAGATCAGAAAATTTTGATTTGATAATTATGGATATAGAGATGCCGGATGTTGATGGATTTTCTGTTTGTGAAGAAATTCGAAAGAGAAGCGATGTGCCTATAATTATTTTGTCTGCCAAAGGAGACGAGGACGACAAAATTCATGGCTTTGAGCTTGATATAGATGATTATGTTGTTAAACCGTTTTCTCCTAAAGAGCTTATGATGAGGGTAAATGCAGTGCTTAGGAGGACTACGGGAGAGCGTTCATCAAAACGTGAAGCATTTGTATACAAAGGTTTACAGGTAGACTTTTGGGCAAGAAAGGCTTTGGTTGATGGCAGGAATGTTGATATGACTCCAAAGGAATCTGAGCTTCTTTTTTATCTTGTAAAAAATAATGGTATCGCTTTGCCACGGGAAAAAATCCTTAATAAAATTTGGGGACATAATTATTTTGGTGATGATAGGACTCTTGATACACATATCAGACTTTTACGCAAAAGTTTGGGAGAGTATGGCAGGTGTATTGTTACCCTGCGTGGAGTTGGATACCGCTTTGATGCGGAGGATGATAATTCTTGATTTTTAGATTGTGCTAGTAATATCAAAGCAAACCGGTTTGCTTTGAAAAATAGATGCACTTTAATCCTGAAATTTTAAGATGTGAAAATAATAACGAATAAGGTGGAAATTTTTATGAATATAAAAAGATTAATATGTGTGGTTTTAATATTAAGCTGTGTGTCCGTTTTGTTATCTTCATGTGGCAAAGGTGTTGACGAAACCACAAGCAGTGAGGCAAAAACTGTTTCCTCATATATAGAATCAATTAAAAATGATAACAACAGCTCTGATGATGGTGTAAGCAGTGAAGCGGAAGAAAAATTATCACCAAGAGATCTTCTTTTTAAATACCTTGAAGATGAACTTGTCAAAAAGTATAAAAAATTGGGCGATGATATTATCTCCCCGGATGATAACAATACAAAGGGACTTGTTGGTGCGCAGATATTGGATCTTGACGGCGACGATTGTGAAGAGATGATAATATCACGCTGCCTGGGAAAGAAAAACACAATGCTTTGTGTAGAGATATACAGCGTAAAAGATGATAAAGTAAGTTTAGCTGAAACTGTTATAAGTGGAAAAGATACTTTTTCCAATGCTTATGCTAATTTTGATGTTTTTCTAACGGAGACTGAGGGAAAGAAATATATTTGCACTAAGTATTATCGTTCCGGTGAGGCATCAGGTGTGCCTAACGAGCAGAGCTTGAAGGTGTATGAGTATAGCTCAGAAAAAACCAAACAAGTATGTAATATAGAATGTTCTGAGGGGGCTTATAACCATCATGAAGTAAGCTTGAATAGTGAAATTGTATTTGTGAGCTCTTCAGGAAGTGTTAATTCTAATTACAAATATAAATCCTTCTCAGAGCTGGCTGATAATTTGACCAAGGTATTGAAAAAATACGGTGTTTATGATAAGATATACGAAGAAAAGAGTGGGGAAAGCACTATTGCATTAACATTAGAGGGATACTCAAAAGATAATGATATCGCAAGGGTGGGGTATCGCAGAGAGGTTATCTCCGGTTCTCTTACCACATTACAGGTGCAGTTTACCACGAGCTTTTGTGAGGAGTAATTTCTGAGCAAAGTGACATATATTTGCTATTTGAAAAATTAAAAAACAAACGCTTCCTTTGAAGAAATGTACGGCTGAATATTTACGGGTGGGCAGTGCAATTTTAAGGCAGATTTTGTAAAACTTTTTGAAAGAGAGGTTATGTGTATGGCTAGTATTTTTCGAAGTGGTGCGATGGGCAAAGTGTTAAAAAAGTGCAGAGAAAATTGCGGATTATCACAACAACAAGTGGCAGCTGCGCTTGGAATTGACCGTTCTACCTACACTTACTATGAATTGGGCAACACTACTCCGAGTGCTCCGGTTATTATTAGGCTATCAAGAATCTTGAATGTGCCATATTCTGTGTTTATGGATGCTTTTAAAAAAGAGGAATTGGCTTTGTCTGATAACATTGATAGCGATGATTTTAAACAGGCTAGCGAACCAAAACAAAACATTTCGGTCGAACCTATCTATTCCTTGTCAAAGGATGAGCAAGCTATTTTATGCTATTACAGAGCTTTTAGCAATGAACAAAAAGACCAGCTTATGAAGCTGGCAGGCGAGATGGCTGTAAAAAATATGCGTGATGATAAAGATGCATCACGAAATAGGAACTAAAACTGTGTTTTTTAAAAGGATCATATCCGTTTCCGTGATTTGGAGACGGATATAATTTTGTATTAGGGTAGTGATTATAATGAATGTGAAAAAAATAAACCTCCCATTAACTGAAAAAAATATAGAAGAACTAAAATGCGGAGACATGGTTTTGCTCAGTGGCGAAATTTATACCGGAAGAGATATGGCTCATAAAAGATTTTGTGAGATTCTAAAGTGTGGTGAAGAATTGCCGGTGGATATAAGAGGCCAGGTGATCTATTATGTTGGTGCTGCTCCTCAAAGACCTGGCAGAATTGTGGGTGCGGCAGGGCCAACATCAAGCAAAAGAATGGATCCTTTTACTCCGTTTTTGTTGGATTATGGTGTAAAAGCTGTAATTGGCAAAGGAATGAGAGATGACGAAACCATAAAAGCGTTAGTGCGTAACAAGGCAGTGTATTTTTGTGCTGTTGGTGGTGCAGGAGCATTAATAGCGGAAAGCATAGTCGATAAGGAGCTTATTTGCTATGAAGAGCTTGGTACAGAGGCTGTGTATAGATATAAGGTAAAGGATTTTCCGTGTATTGTAGGGATAGACTGCCACGGAAATACAAATATTTACAAAAAGATATAAAAAATGCTTGACAATGCCGTTGAATGGTGATAAAATAAACGAGTCGTTATCACCGAAAACACCGAACGAATTACTTTGAAAAAAGTTTTGAAAAACTTCAAAAAAAGGTATTGACAAAAGGGTAAGAAAGTGATAAAATAGACGAGCTGTCCTGA
>JAEDHT010000053.1 GCA_016296885.1 Clostridiaceae bacterium
CACTTTTGATTTTATGCCATTTCACGAGTTTACACAAAATGAGAAGAAGAGCCTAACTTTTCTTTTCTTTCCTTCTTTGCCGCTCTTACCTCCGGGCTGTCTTTGTACTTTGGCATAATCTAAACCTCCAAGATGATATTTTTATTCAATACCATTTCGGAGGTTTACACAAGATTTTAAGAAGTCTCGATATTTCACCGATACAACTATTTTATTATTTAATGCTTGCCGCAAAACCAGCTATAGCCCATTGCTTACTATTGCTTACAGTTTCATATGTCGAATAATCTAACGGCATAAATTCAATTTCTACTTGGCTATCTTCGACAACATTATTTGTTCTACCTAGTTTATATATATAATAGTAGTTTTCATAATCCGAATCGCATGCCAACAAAAAAGTTATCATTTGATTGTTGTAACCTTCATATTCACGTATTTGAACTACTTCTAAACCAGAAACACTTACCAATGAAGGTTTATACGTAGATGGATTCTTTTTAAAAGATTTAATGTCAAAATTTTTATTTAGTATCTTTTTTATGTCTGAATCTTTATGTTTTGTAAAAACTGCTTCATTGCTTTTTATAAATTTTTTTGCTTTGCTACTCAGGGTATATTCACACTGATTTTTATATGTACCTAATTCTTGAATGTACTCTACCAGAGACGGGGTGAATTCATTGTTTTTCCAATTTCCAATTTGAACGCCATGTTTTCCGTTTTTAAATGACTTTTCACCATAACCATTAAACTTACCATTGGCAAATGCTCCTGAATAGGTATATTTTTCATTATCATCATTCGTTGTTGAATATGCTCCTTTTCCTTCAGGAACCCCGTTATTAACATCGCCTTCATATGTTCCGGTTCTAACTATTCCACTATCATATTTAACAACGTATTTATTGTACTTCAATTTGCCAGTGCCGGAAATATTGCCGTCTTTCCAATTTCCGTTATATTCAAACACCAAATCGCTTGGTTCGTTTGCTTTAAATGTACCTGTACCGTTTGGAATGCCATTAATAACCGCACCTTCATATGTTCCGATAAGCGAATCACTATCGTAGGTAAGTTTATAATTTTCTTGTTTCAACGAACCGTTTCCGGATATTTTTCCATCATCCCAAGTTCCATTATACTCAAAATATTTTCCTGAACCTTCTTCGCCGGAAACAAACTTTCCAATTTGACCGTCTGCCGGAAATTTACCCTTAACTGTACCAGAAAATTCTCCGGAATATGCAGCATCATTAAAACTAATGACCATTGCATAATCTGAGACGGTTTTGGTACAGCCGTTAAGTAAAAGCATTGAACAAATTAACAAAATTGACATTAGAGCAGATATAATTTTTTTCATAAAAACTCTCCTTTTAATTTATAGTAATAATTTATCATATTCGACTCATTTTTTCAATACTTCTTTTAATTCTTATGAAAATTTATAAAAAATCACAACTTCGTCAATAACTTACACATGAGATTAAATTTCCCTGACAGTGAAACCGCACACATCACACCTTTTCACTGCCCTCATAATCATCTCAAAATGTAATATGCCCCCATAAGCAAAGGAGCGAAACAAAACCGCTCCTTTGTTGTTTTTATGATTTGCCCTCATATTCTTTTACGAGCTTGTAAAAAGTATTTCGTTTTAAATTAAGAGTTTCCATGGCTTTGGTTGCCGTAATAATTCCGTTTTTCCATTGAAAGTAAACGTCATTCCAATTCGACGGAAAAGCGGCTTTCGGTCTGCCGACAACATTTCCGGTCTTGTTGCTGATTCTTTTTCCGTCTGCGGTTGTTTTCATTGCATCATAACCCTCACGCTGCTGCTGTCTGATTGTCTGCCGTTCGTTTTCCGCAACGCTTGAAAGAACTTCGATGATAATGTTGTTAATCATGTCAATTATCCATTCTTGACCGGGCTGAATGTCTGCCATCGTTGTAGGAATGTCAAGTATCTTTACTCTGACACCGATTCTTTGATAGTAGCGTAGTTCTTCTTTTGCTTGTTCTTTGTTTCGGCTGAGACGGTCAATAGATTTGATATACAGTGTATCACCCTCGGTGAGTTTGCCTATGCCGTATTTCAATGACTGATAACCGGGACGGTTTAAATCTTTGCCGCTTGCTTTGTCGGTAACTATCATGCTTTCGTCAACGTATTTGGATAACGCTTTTATTTGCCGTTCGAGATTTTGTTCTTTGGTACTTACTCTTGCGTAACCTACGGATTTGTTCATTTGTTTTATCTCCTGTAATTGTGTTTGAAAATGTTTCCGGAGTTTACAAATATGTTTGCAAAAATAAATGTGAGATTTACAAACAGAATTGAGTGTTACTTTTGGCTGTTTAAAAAAGTACACTTTTGCAAACACACAAGCTTAAAAGTTAAGGCGGCATTAAAACCGCCTTTTGTTTTTTGAGTGCCACTAAGCCTGTCGTGGAGTAAACATATAAAAATCCATGTTTTCTTTTGCGCCGAGTGTTATTCCATAGCTTTCAACATCGCTGATACAACTATCTTTAATGATTGATATCATTTCTTTTTGAGTTTCCTCGGCAGACGGTGAGCTGAATATTTCTATATCATCTCCGCTTTCCATGTATGCCCAAATTATGTAAACAGGCTTGTTTTCAGATAACCTCTTTTCAAGTTCTTTGATTTCTGCTGATATGTTCATTTTTAATACCTCCGTCTTATTTATTCAACACACAGATTGTTCTGAACGTGTCCGTGTTTGATACGCGAATTTTGATTCTGTACTCTTTGTGACTGTTGCTATCGTCTGCTGATTCGGCTTTCATAATCTCTTTTGCCTGTGCCTTTGTTTCGGCAACAGATGAGCTTTCAAAAATGAGGGCGTTGCCTGTTTCGTCTGTTTCTTCAATGCGAAACACCAACGGCTTCATACTGTCAACCTTGTCAATCAGACTTTGTTTATCATTTCCCGATTGCTCATTCAGCAAAATAGGGATATCAACAATACCCGATGAAACAGAGTTGACTTCATAAGCGTTGTATATACGCTTTGCAACATTAAACTCATCGTTGATGATTTCTTTCATTCTGTCCTTAACCTCTTCAAAGCTCTTTGAAACAAGAACAATACTCGGTACATTTCCGAAGTTGTATTTGTATCCGAAGATGACATAATACGGTGCCGCTTCATTGATAGCCGTTTCAAAGTCAAGGACATTCTTTTTTGTTTTTACTGCCATTTCTTCATCACCCCTTTATGAATTTCTGTTTTTAATAATTAAAATGATAATGAATATCAAGAATAAAACCGATGCCATAATGCAGAAACACGCTCCTTTATCTGTTGCTCAATCTTAATCAGCTTTTCTTCATAAATTATTGCCAATACCGAAAGAATCACAAGTAGTATATATACGGCAAAGAAAATAGGCAATGACTGAAATATCATGCGGTCACCTCTTTTTTATCGGGTGGTTATGAGTATAATATACACTGGTTAAGTGTAAAATTCAATATGCAACTTGTACAATGTTTAAGTGTAAATGTTTGTACATTCTGTACACTTAATAAGTACACAATTAATTTAATTATATTGTACTGTTTAAGTACACTAAATAAGCGAACATTGATACACTTATCAAGTGTTAATAACGTGAGATGTTTTTACTTATTAAACACATATGGAAAGACCATTGTTCTACACTGTTTAATTGTAACAATACTGAAATTAAAAGGAATGGTACAAATTCAATAATTTATGTTGTACTTACAATGTTTAAGTGTAGAATTTGTGCGATTTTACACTTGTTAAGTGTCAAAAATTATGCTATACTAAAAATGTACAAGAATTATACAAATTATTTGGAGTAGCAGGAGATTTATATGCAGAAGAACAAAAACAGTCAAGCGAGAATAGCGGCGAATAACCGTTATAATGCAAAGGCATATGACAGAATTAATATTGCTGTACCAAAGGGTAAAAAGGACGAGATTAAAGCACACGCAGAAAGCAGAGGGGAAAGCGTTAACGGCTTTATCGGTCGTGCAATTAATGAGGCGTTACAGAGAGACAAAGAACAATCAAGTGAGGTGTGAGCTTTGATACTTGAAAATAAATTAGGCTTAACAAATCCTTCTGAACTTGCAAGAGAAGAAGAACGAATAAGCAAGAAAAAAGCTGTTGAACTTTTTGAAAGCGGTATGATTGATTCTTTCGCTGTTGGTACATTTTCCGCACTTCAAAAAATACACAAATACCTGTTTGGTGATATTTATGAGTTTGCCGGAAAGATACGAACCGTGAATATAGCAAAGGGTAACTTTCGTTTTGCTCCGGTGATGTATCTTGAAGCAGCTCTCAAAAATATTGACAGTATGCCTCAGTCAACCTTTGATGAAATAGTTGAAAAGTATGTTGAAATGAACATAGCTCACCCATTCAGAGAAGAAAACGGCAGAAGTACAAGAATTTGGCTTGACTGCATTTTGAAAAAAGAGTTAAAACAGGTTGTTGATTGGAGCAAAGTTGACAAAGAAGATTATCTACTTGCAATGGAACGCAGCCCGATAAAAGACGTTGAAATTAAAGTGTTACTTAAAGCTGCGTTGACGGACAGAATAAACGACAGAGAAATCTACATGAAAGGCATTGATGCAAGCTATCATTATGAGGGCTACAATGTTTTCAAGGCAGAGGATATAAAGCTATGAAGCCCTCGGAGGCACCCATATTTTTAGCCGTGGGGGGGGGAGATAAGGGGCTTTAAACCTCCAAGCTTTTTCACGACTGTTAGCTTTTTTGATATGACAGGTGGCTATTACTAATTGCTTCTTTCTAATCAAGCAGGGAAACGATTAGTTCTAAAAATAAAAAATGGCAGATATACCTGTCAAATATTTTTGTGTCAGGCAGGATAATATATTTCATAAGTGGTGGCGAGAAACGAAGTTTTTCGTTTCCGGATATCATATGTACCTTACATGTAGTATGTGATAATATCAACTATACCTGACATGTAATATGTACATATGACAATATCAGTTCTGCCTGATATGTAATATATACATATGTCATATATAATACATATGATATATATCCACCACTGTAATATATAACATTATCAATTCTGCCTGACATGTAATATGTACATATGACAATATCAGTTCTGCCTGATATGTAATATTTACATATGTCATATATAATACACATGTAATAACCTCTCATATGGCATAGTATATACCACTTATGTAATATAAAATAAATATCATAATATACCCTACATGTAATATGTGATAAGTATCATATGTACCTTATATGTAATATATACTATATGTCATATACAATATATCATATAATATAATACTATATATGTGAAAAATTTGCGAGAAAAAATGCAAGCTTGCCGGTTCTGCCCGGCAGTGCCATCATATCCTCAGACACATTCACGCTGTATTCCGTTCATCAAATTAAACCGTGGCGTGTCTATTTGCCTTAAAATCATATTAAATTCGCGTTTATATCTTTCAGTCATAAATACTGTCTGAATGATAAAACGCCTTATAGGGGCGATTTTAAGAGCATTAGAGGCATATGCTGATTATCGGTTGCTTTTACTCGGCTGCTTAACCTGTGTATAGTGGGGGTTATTTTACATTAACAGCCATAGATTTACCGCTAAATATCTTTATTTGCCTTAAAATTACCATTATTTACTGTTTTGGCGTTTATGCAATGAGGTAGTCGTTAAAACTAAAAATCGATTTTAGTGGCATTTTTAAGCCGTTTAAGGCTATATATGAATTTTGTAATGTCAAGGAGAAAGTTATGGCAGCAGTTTTGTTCACGATATTTATTCTGATTTTGATTTATAAGAACAGGCGCAGCTAAATGCAAAAAAGTTTATTCTGATATTGCATATATGCTGTTATTCTTTGCAAAATATATTCTATTTGATGTTTTTGTTTTGGCAATGAATTTAGTGGTTTATGCTGTTGATATTTAATAGCGAATATGCTATAATATGAGGGCAAGAAAGGAGATGATAGAATGCCGACAATTTCAATGTTTCGTGGTATTAAAGTCTGTATCTATTGGAGAGATCATATGCCGCCCCACTTTCACGCATTCTATGGGGCTTCTGAAATTCTTGTATCTATTGAAGAACTTGAGGTTTTGGAAGGTACAATGCCATCAAAACAGTTAAAAATGCTCTTGGGTTGGGCGGCGTTTCATCAAGAAGAACTTCGGGAAAATTGGGAGCTTGCAAAAGAACAGCAAGAGTTATTCGCAATCGAACCACTGAGATAAGAGCTTTTTCAGGAGGTGGAAGCACGATGAATACGGTAGAATTTTATCTTTCAAAAGGTTTAGACCACAAAACAGCAGAATACTTTGCAAGTGGCAAAAAGAGAATTACAGGCGTTGTTCCTAACGATGATTTTACACTGACTATCAGTTTTGACAACGGTGAAAAACGGCTTTATGATATGCGGCCATTTCTCAAAAAAGGCACAATATTTGAACCTTTTATTAAGCCGGAGAACTTTTGTCGTGTTTATGTTGATGATACCCATTGCATAGCATGGGACGTTGACCCCAATATTGACAGCAACAAAGTATGGAACAATAAAGTTGACCTTTGCCCCGACGGTTGCTATATTGACAGCATTCCTGTAGGAGGTGTGCCGAGTGCCTGAAAGTTGTGTTAATATCATTGATTTATTGTTCACCATTGCCCGGCAAACAGAACAAACCGTATAGGGGTTTTATATGCCATAGAGCGTTTAATCTTTTTTGCCCCTATTCCGAGAAAGCACTCGGCAATCATGTTGACGAGGAAGATATATGGGGTAACGAAATGTGACCCCATATAAATATAAGGGATTTTTAAGCAAAAACAGCAAGTGTGTTTTTCTTGGTTTTTTCTTATTTATTCTGATTTTTGCTTTATAAGAACAGGCGCAGCTAAAAAATGGAGATAATAAGGGGCTGTCGCAAATCGGTAAAACGAAGAGCGACAGCCCGTTTTTTAAAGACATAGTCCGGAATAAGAGAAACCGCCGTCAGAATTTGACAGCGGAGAGTATAGCAATGCAGAGGTCGGTGAAA
>JAEDHT010000054.1 GCA_016296885.1 Clostridiaceae bacterium
CCACACTAAATTCCACCTCAACTTCCACTGTGGAACTTACTTTGGGAATTAACTTTTACATGTAATTAAACTCCAAATTTAGAAATAATATTGATTATTCGTTACGAATATGGTATACTTATTGTGGTGATAGTATGGAAAAGAGAATTTTAAAAATTGTAGTCGGTACTGCTGGCGGAACTGCAAGTAAGGATTCAAAAACATATAAGGTATCTCTGCCTTCCAAATGGGTATCAGAATTAAATTTAAGTGATACTCAAATAGAATTATGCTTTGATGGTGAAAAAATTGTTATCTCACCACATCTTTCTTTCGATAATTTCATAGAGAGAAAAAAACAACTTGCACATAAATTATTTCTACTGAATTTTTATGATGGTAAAACTTTATGCACCAAAATCTGTGTCGACTTTACCGATGAATCCTTATCAGTAAAAAATATGACCGAAAATATAGTTAAAACCGCCTTCGGTAATAATGAAGTTCCCACTTGGGAAGATTTCCAAAATTTTTTGGAAGAACGTTGCATTCCCGAGAGTCGCAGCGGAATTAGGGAATATTTGGAAACCATTGGTGTAGAAGTTTATGACCCTATTAAAATTATTGAAAAAACCAAGGGCAGAATGTCAGAGGACGAACAATGGATA
Organism: Clostridiaceae bacterium; assembly: GCA_016296885.1. Taxonomy (GTDB): domain Bacteria; phylum Bacillota; class Clostridia; order Oscillospirales; family Acutalibacteraceae; genus JAEEHZ01. Next base: position 648 of record JAEDHT010000054.1, read on the forward strand.
GAGTGGAAGGAAATCAAATGACCGTAAAACTTGTTACAAATGAAAAGGTTGTAGAAACTTCCTCAAAAGGTAATCAGGAAAAGTGGCTCGATAAAGAAACGAATAGATGGTACAAATTAGACCAATTTGGTTACGAGGCTTTGTCCGAAGCCTTAATTTCAAGACTACTTGAGAAGAGCAATATAATATCAGACACTCCTTTTTCGTTTGTAAAATACGATATAGAAAAGTTGAATGTTCACAGTAGAAATAGAACCGGCTGCTCGAGCGATAATTTTTTAAAGCAAGGACAATCAATTATTACTCTTAGTCATCTTTTGAACCGTTATCTCGGTAGCCCCCTCAAAGACAAACTTCAAAAGATGAGCAGTGACAAAAAGCGTATCGCCTACCTTGCAGACGCTACAAAAGAATATACAAACTTAAAAGATTTCCCAAGGTATCTGACACTTCTCTTTGAAATTGATTCCCTTTTCCTTAATGATGACAGGCACCTTAATAATATTGCTGTCATAGAACAAAACGGAAAATACGATTATTGTCCTATTTTTGATAATGGAGCCGCGCTTCTGTCAAATATCCAATTTTCTCCAATGGATATAGAACCTAAAGGTTTAATCAAGGATTTACTTGCTCGTCCCTTTAATACGAGCTTTACAAGACAAATGAATACAGCTCGAGCAATCTACGGCAAACAACTTTATTTTCCACCGCTTACACAAAAACAAATAATGAACGAACTTAATTCATTGCTTTTATACTATCCAGAGCGTGATAGAGGTATTATTTCTGACAGAGTAATCAAATGTATTTTAACAAGGCAAAAGTTTAACTAAAATACAAGAACTAAACAAAAGACTTGCACCTTTAGAGCTATCAACAAATCTAAAAGTGCAAGTTTTTTATTGTGTGGTGGTCATGATAATTACTTTAAAATATCAGCAAATAGCACAAGTGTTACATTCCCCATCTTATTTAATTTCTTATGGTTTTCAATTGCCTTTACCTGTTTCAAAACTTGTAATTAATTTCGCAATATACTTCTGAATTGTAACAACATCTTCCATAGTGTTCTTGCCATCAAAGTTTACATCTGCTTTAACTATTTCATCTCCACTAAATGTAATAAGCTTTGCAATTGCCTTTTGTAGCATAACAACATCAGTCATCGTTACAATACCGTCGCCGTCAACATCGCCTAAAATAACATCAGCTTTATCTGTATCTGACTCTGTATCTGATTCAGTTGATGTATCAGTTTCTGTTTGGGTATCTGTATCATCAGTAGTTTCTGTATCTGTTTGGGTGTCTGATTCAGTGTTAGTATCATCTGTATCAGGTTCACTGTCTGTTTCGGTTGTATCAGAGTTAGTGTCTGTGGTTGTATCTTTAACAGTGGCTTCAAAGTCATAAAATACTTCTGCTGATATTTCAGAAAATGCAGGTATATAATCTGCGTCATTGCCGTTTATAATCACATAAACATCCAAGTAACCGTCAGCGTCAGTATGGAACACATAACCGTCGGCTGTTCTTAGCCATACTTGAATTTGATATGTATGACCCTCAAGGAAAGTGTCTGTTTCTTTTATTGTAACTTCCTTGCCGTCGGTAACATCTACCCAAAAAACGCCATTAATCCAGTAGCTGTCGTTAGCAGTTAGAACAGTGTAGTTTGGGTGTTCTCCTACAACTGGTTCAGTTATATCAGTAATCTGAATTGAAGAAACAACTTCATTCTCATTGGTAAATGTGTAATAAAGAATAATACGTTCTCCCGGATTAGCTCCAGCAAAGTTGCCGGTACCGGCACGTTTGTCATTTATAAAAACTTTTACTTCTGAAGTATTTTTTGTATTAGTTGCAAAAAAGTAATCATTCTGAGCTTGTATTGCTATACGCACCCCATAATCATGTCCTTGAACAAATGTATCGCCTTCACTTAAATATGTCTCTGATGTTTTATCATACCAACAAACACCATTATGATAGTTTTGAGATGTATTGGTATCTGCACTATAGGTTACATCTTCACCCGGGAAAATACGGAAAAAGCTAAATGATGCCTCTTCCCCTGTTTTTGGCGGATCAATTGAAACAGCAACCTCATTAACCCTATTTTTTTCACTGCAAGGTGAAAAGGTATATTCTATGAAAGCCTGAGATTTTCCTGTAAGGTCTTTATCAATAGCAGCAGGGAATCCGTTAACTTTAGCCTTTAGTAGAGGATTATTACCCTCGTCTACCTTAAACTCATATCCATCATTTGGTACAAGCAATATGGCAATAGTGTAAACATGATTAAGTTTAAAGGTTTCGTTTGGGCTAACTATATGTCCTGTTGTTTCGTCATACCACCACTTACCCTCGAATACATCAGAATCACCAGCGAATTGATCGTCATAAGTGTACTCTGTACCCCCAAGCTCAGATGAATAATTAGGTTTTTCACCCACAAAAGGAATAGTAATACCTTTTATAGATACAGAATCTATAACGGTTGCTTCTGTGGAATTTGCAGCCATAGCTGTTGAAGGTACCCAAGTAAGAAGTGTTAAGCATAATAATAAGCTTATAATTTTTTTCATTGCACTCACCTTTTTGTTTTTTCTATAATCGTTTTATAAAAATGATTATCATTAATATTATAAATCATTTTTTTAATTATTACATCGTACTTTAGTGCATATTTATAAACTTTTTATTAGCGGTTATATGTAAATCCCCCTCGCCTCCACCACAAATACCCGCCCCCAAAAATGGGGCGGGTAATAAGAAAAATTAGATGATCTAAGAAGACAAAAATGTATATTTAGTATTATTTTTGTCTTCTTTTTTTATCATAAGTTTTTGTCGTAATTTGTACAACCGTGTAAATCCATGTATAAGTGAGGTGAATTAAAATCAAGTCATATAAGACTGCACGGTGAAGCAACAGAACTAATTCTAAAATAAAATATCAAATCGGTTATTAATACCGGTAGAAAATGGAGGAATTGTTATGTGTAAAGATCAATATTTTAGCTGTAAAGATAATGAAGATAATGAAGATCGTTAAGTTAATGAAATTTTAGTGACTGATGAAGAGTGTGACGATATTTTTAACGATTACACAAGCGAATACGATGACTATTGTCAAAATGCAAAAAAGCGTTTATACAAATTAGTTAAAAAGTATTTGATAGAATTAAATAGCACCGGACGTAGCAAAACAATGTATTTTCATAGCTCTGAAGACAATAAACCATATAAACTTCTAAAAAAGGTAATTAAAGAAAATTATAAATCACTTAAAAAATTGCTTTCGGAATATAGCGTTGATTATTTCCCCGTTATACCATATAAGATTACAATTATATTTGATGACTACAAAAAAACTTTTATTTATGCAGAATTAATAAGTAAAAATAATTGTTTTTGTTATCTCATTGACTCAGATAAAAAAGAAAACAGAAATTTTTTATCAGCAATAACAGAAAATGATTATGACAAAAAGGCATATAAAAAATTAATTGATAAAACTAAAAAAGACTTAGAAACGAAATACCTACAAATTCCTTATTCAGAAATTTGGACGGATATTTCAAATATGTCTCAACATGATGTTACGTTAGCTTTAGATGGCCTAACCGGTGATGAGTTTTCCGATACAATATATAGTGCAAATAAATACCAGGTCCCTAGGCTAAAACAATTAAAAAGGTTAGATTACTCATTCACAGAAATTTTTGCTATTGGTAGCGATTTAAAAAAACATGAGTCTCTGCTAATGTTATCAGCATATATTAACTACTCACTCAGCAAAAATGGAAGACCTTTTTATCTCTGTATAAATACAAATAAAAATTCCGAAAAGAACAAAGGTATAGTAGCTAATAGAATAGACAAATTTCTTAGAATATCCATTCCCCATTACATAAAAGATATAAAGCCGATTGAATTATCAAATGAAATCACTAAAAATCATAAGTGTCGAATGCAACACAGGTATGATATTCCGATAGTGATACTTAATTCAGTTAACCAAAGTAAAAGCGTAATCAATGCCTTAAAAGAGAATAAACAGTGTGCTGTACTTATAGCAGATGGGAAAATTAATGATGAAAACGTAATAAATATTGACGTATGTGATATGCAAAGCAATTTTGACTCTATGATTGTTAAAGAATATGCTTTTATTTCTTATTTCAGTAATGTCGGAAAACATTCATATAACCGTGAAGTTGATATTAGTTATAATTCTTCCAGCGAAATGTATCGTGATTTTCTCTATAGAGTATTTATAGAAATGCTATGTTTTTTTGATAATAAAAATAAATCTGATTATTTTACAAATGTTATCGAATTTCTAAGAAACACTGTAGAATCAAATATGCCTTATTCCTCACACACTTCTACTGAAGATAGGGAAATTGAAGAATGCATAATGGAAGAATTAGCTTCAATTGATAAGAATGAATCAATAGTCGATAGTACTGTAGCTTCAGATGATCCTATTATTGAAGAGCCACTGGAAACACAGGGTATGACAAACAATCAAAAATATATGTATTTAACCTCTTGTATTAGAGATGCCTGGAAAAACACAAAATATAAAAGTGGCAACTACTCAAAAAAATGGAAATGCTTGAGGAGTACAAGAAAGAAGTTAACGATAGTGTAAATAAAAAAGACAAGATAGTCTGCATGGACTATTCTATTAAAGAAAATAAAGATGTAGTATACTGTGCCATACCAAAATCTCTTCTGAATGTATGGCTTGATGTATATCAAGTCAGTTTTAAAAAGTATATAGACTTTATTGTAAAAAATTATTCGGGACTCCTTTGGGAAGATGGAAAAGATATAAATACATCCGCTAGCCTAAGGCATATCCTTATTAATGCTAAAATGCTTGAGGAAATTGATTTTAATATAGCTAAACAAAGCGAAGAAAGTAATCAGTCCGAGCAATCTATGAATACATATTATAATATTAAAAAGAATTTTGGTTTTGGCTGTATGCGACTTCCTATGAAAGACGATGAGGTTGACTACGATGAATTCACAAAAATGGTTGATACTTTCATAGAAGAAGGATTCAACTATTTTGATACGGCGCATGGCTATCTAAACGGCAAGAGTGAGATTGCTTTGCGTGAGTGTTTGACCTCTCGGTATCCGAGAGAATCATATGTTCTTGCTAATAAGCTTTCTACCCATCATTTTTCAAAGCAGGAAGATATCCGGCCCTTATTTAAAAGTCAGCTTGAGGCTTGTGGCGTGGAATACTTTGATTTTTATTTAATGCACGCACAAGATAAAAATATCTTTGATAAATATAAGGAATGTAATGCTTATGAAACCGCATTTGAATTAAAAAGTGAAGGCTATATTCGTCATGTAGGTATCTCATTCCATGATAAAGCCGCTGTTCTTGATCAAATCCTAGCTGAATATCCCGATATAGAAGTAGTTCAAATCCAATTTAACTATGTTGATTACGATGACCCCTCTGTAGAATCTCGTAAAGTTTACGAGGTATGCAGAAATCATAATAAACCTGTAATTATTATGGAACCTGTTAAGGGTGGCTGCCTTGTAAACCTTCCTGTTGATGCTCAAGCAATATTTGATGAGCTGGACGGTGGCAGCAATGCAAGTTACGCTATTCGTTTTGCAGCAGGCTTTGAAGGCGTTATGATGGTATTATCAGGCATGGGTAATATGGAAATGATGAATGATAATATTAGCTATATGAAGGATTTTAAGCCTTTGAACGATAAAGAACATGAGGCTATAAAAAAAGTTTGCGATATTTTCAATTCACAAAATCATATTCCCTGTACTGCTTGTAAATATTGTACGGAGCGTTGCCCTCAAAACATTCCTATCCCCGATATATTTGCATGCCTTAATGATAAGAAAACATTTAACACTTGGAATCCTGAATATTATTACGGTGTTCACACGCAAAAAGGTGGTAAAGCAAGTGAGTGCATTGCGTGTGGTATATGTGAGGAAATATGCCCACAGCATTTAAAAATACGTGATCTTTTAAAAGATGTAGCCGCTGAATTTGAGAAGCAAGAAGAAGCTGATGAAAGTAATGAATGATAACTTGAAAAAAGCAAAAGAGCTTTTAAAAAGTTTCTACTCCAAATTTCGTAATGGATTTGGTAAAGCAAGTTCCAATTTTGCA